>NZ_JAUBSB010000018.1:0-111135 GCF_036702135.1 Microcoleus sp. LAD1_D3
AAGTTTTGAAGGAATATATTAGAAATCAAGAAAAGCCGTCCTAGAAGGACGGGGCTTGAATCCCGTTTTTTTGGTCAGATGGACCTCCTGAAGGGTTGCGAGACTACTTTAAAGGTAAGGAATTCCAGGAAGATTTCTGCCCTGAGAATGCAACGTTAAGGTTTTTTTATATTCATGGGGGCTTACACCTATATTCTCAAGGAGAAAAAATCCTAAAAATTACCAATAAAGGAGAAAACATCTTAGAACAATGTAAACAACTCTGGAGCGATCCAAATTTCCGACCCTTGTTCATTGCCGAAGGTACATGGAGAGACAAACTCAAATTCATTCGCAACTCCGATTATCTGTTTTTTGCTTATAACAGGCTCAAACAAAACACTGATAAACTTGTTGTACTTGGCAACCCGTTGAACCTTGATAAAAATCTGCTGGATAAAAATCATGATTTTAACAAGCACCTTTTAGATGCAATTGTTGAATCAAGCCCTCAGACAGTAGCTATTTCCATAGTAGATGATGGAGATGTAGCTCAGCAAATCAAGTATTGGGAAGGCGTAATGAAGCCAGACGACATACAGTTTTTTGACGAAAAATCTCATCCTTTATGCTCTCCTGGTATCAGGATAGAAGCAGACTGATAGAGCTTAATCGTTCCTGTTGCTTTCGGTGTTTGTTGACATTTAAACAGAATTTAGCAATATCTGGCTCAATCTTAACGTGCCAGATATTGCCAGCATAATATTTTTTCCAATCTGTGATAGGTGCAGCCAATTTCAGTGGTAATTTACCAACACTATCAGAACTTACCACTACAGCCGGACGGATTTTTTTGATTTCTGCTCCCACTGTTGGGTCAAAATTAGGTAACCCAATATCACCCCGTTTAGGAGAAGGAGAGTTAGTAGTCAATTAAATCTCCGGCTTCTAATTCTTGCCATTCTCTATCTTGCTGGTAATGTTGCAACATTACCTCAGCTTGTCTTTCTAAAATATTTCGCCTCTCTTCTAACGGCAATTGCATAAATTCTCTGCGACTGGGATAGTCGGCTAGTGTTGGTATTTCTAAAGCTATATCCATCTGCTGATTTTGAATCTTACGATCGCAAATCAATGCTTCTATTCGCTCGCCTTCTGCTGCTTCGGCTGCAATGTCAGCATCAATTTCCTCTCGGTTAGCATGGTAATAAGTCAAAGCTGCATAGACTTGGGTGAGAGTTAAATGCCCGATGCGATCGACAATTTCTTCTGGACTCAAACCTTGCTTGTACCAAATAGCAATGCGCCGGACTGTAACACCAGTTCCGGCAATAATAGGACAGCCACCATGTATGTCAGGCTGACGGCTAATTAAAGTTCCTATATCGGTGATAGTTGACAAGATTTTTTCCCGCCAATTTCTGATTGTTCTCTTATCTAGGATAGCACTGTCACAGCAAGAGCGATCGCCCCCTAATTTTCTGGAAAATAACGCTCCAAAAATTCCCTAGCCGTAACAATAGGAATCCCCTCATATTCCTGCAACACTAACAAATCCAGATCGCCCGTAACAATTGCATCAGCATCAGCAGCGAGGGCAGTTGCTAAAACCATATTGTCATTAGCATCTCGTAACTCAGGCACGTTGATAGTGGAAATCGGATAAATCTCCACTAACTCTCGTGTTCCGCTCATTAAATCATTGAGATTCACTCTCAAAGCCTGAAGTTTAGAAAGAAATTTATCTTGACTCAATGTGCTTTGCATTTCATCAAGCAACTCTTCAGAAGCACACACAGTAATGAGATAAACTTCTGCTAATTTTAATACTCTATCGGGTCTACCTCCCCACAACCACCCTGAGATAAAAATATTAGTATCCAGTACAACTTTCATGGTTGCGACTCTCTTTCCAAACGTTTATCGCGACGTACTTCCCGCACAAGTTCGCAAATTTCCTCCATTGTCATCGGATTAGGATCGAGGGGTAAAGACTCTCTACGCCGTCGTAGTTCCTCCCAGTCGAAACCTGCTACCTTCTCAAAAACAATACTATCTCCTGTGACTGTAACTGCATATCGATCCCCAGGCTTCAGTTGAGCCTCAATCTCAGCGGGAATTTCTAACTTACCGTCGGGGTTGACAGGAACAGTAATATTTGATTTCAGAATGTATTCTCGCAGGTGTTCAACAACTCTATCTTGCAGAGTTTCTGGCAAAGATTCCATGATTTTGACCAAAGTTGCGATCGCCCTTGATGACATAGCTTTATCCTCCTAGTAAATCAAGTTTTTATTTAGCATTATTAATGAGAGCTTATACTTAATTTTACCACAATATCTTCTCGGCAAAAATCAAGCAATTTCCTCCGCTAAAAGCCGACCCTCGCAGCGCTCATACTCATCTTCCAAAAGCCATGAATGAGCCTCATCATAGCTTGAAGTTAAAAACAGAGACTTATAGTTGGCTGATGGGTCATAAATACAAAAACCTCCATTCTTTCCACTCACTAACATCAAAATACGAGGGAGAAAAACAATCGGATCTACCCACAATTCGATAAAGTCCCAATCATTAATTTGTTCGGCGAGGTCTGGTGCGTGGGATAACATGATATGTATCTGTTCCTTTGATAATTTTTATTTCAGCATAATAAAGAGGAATGCGACTACCATCTGCTCTAACTTGATAGCCTATCGCATCGTCAAAGTAGAGTCCATAACGTTCATAGTCATCGGTTTCATCCTCAACTCCTGTCAGATATCCTCTGTCTATAATAGCTTCCGTCACTGCATCTAGTGTAGCTCTGTCATTGGAAACATGAGCTTTTCCCTCTTTCCTTAGCAGTCGTTCCACCTGTGAGGTACCGGGAAGATGTTTGTCAAATAAACTATTTCTAGCGTCTGGTGTTAGTTCGCGGTTAATGCCACTCATCAACTAATTAGACAGGTAACATGATATTCAGTTTACCCAAACTCTACACAAAAAGCGATCGCCCGCCCAACACCACCAATACCTCCAGACTTGCTACTGTAAAGAGAGTTAGATTTAATCAAAATCAGCGCAAGCAATTATGAGCGGTACTGTTACATCCCCCAACAACCTCAACCAGCAGCGGCCACTCTCCACGGCATCCGCTGACACTTCCAGTTCCCTGCTGGGCGACTTCATCCAAGAAACACTCGCCTTAACCAAGCGCCTGTTTATTCAATTGCAGCGCCGCCCCTCCACCCTAGTTGCAGGCATTATTCAGCCGCTTATGTGGTTGGTTTTGTTCGGAGCTCTGTTTGAAAATGCACCCGCCGGCTTGTTCGGCGAAAGCCAGAATTACGGACAATTTCTCGGCGCTGGTGTAATCGTTTTTACTGCTTTTGCCGGGGCGCTGAATGCTGGTTTGCCGATTATGTTCGATCGCGAGTTCGGATTTCTCAACCGCCTGTTAGTCGCGCCGTTGGCTTCCAGATTTTCGATAGTCTTGGCTTCGGCTATTTTTATCGTCACCCTCAGCTTTATCCAAACCGGCACAATCGTTACAGCGGGCGCGTTTTTGGGCGCGGGATTCCCCGGAATTGCCGGACTGGGGGCGATCGCCCTAATTGTCCTACTATTAGTTTTGGGCGTCACCGGCTTGAGTCTGGGTTTAGCCTTCGCTCTTCCCGGTCACGTAGAATTAATTGCGGTAATTTTTGTTACTAACCTGCCGCTGTTATTTGCCAGCACCGCCCTCGCGCCGCTGTCATTTATGCCAGAGTGGCTGCAAGTTGTGGTGACTCTCAATCCTCTGAGTTATGCGATCGAACCCATCCGCTACCTGTACCTGCACAGCGATTGGTCGCTCGCCAGTGTCGTGATGCACGCTCCTTGGGGTAATGTTACCTTTGGAGGAGCGCTGTTAGTATTGCTAGCCTTTGATGTCGTAGCGCTGCTGAGCATTCAACCGCTGCTGCGACGCCGGTTTGCATAGGGCAGGGCGATCGTTTCACCTGCACCGTCAATTCTAGGACATGGCGCCGTGCCTTTCGTCGTGTCAACTTAACGTAAAACCGATAGTCCGTCAGGGGTTGAAACAAGAGCCTCAAAGCCAAAGTCCTTGCATAGGACTAATGAGTTCTCCAGTCCTCTTTGAGAGGACTTTAGCTATGAGACAGGGAATTCATTCCCTGGCGGACTGCCGGGTGAGTGGCAGGACTGGCGGACTAAAAGCTTAAGTTGACACCAATGGGCATTGCCGTCTCCTGAGCCCCAGTGAAGTAATATAATATTTAGTCGCAAGTCAGAATATTGTTTAGATAGAATTGTTTTTTTGAAGGTTCAACTAATAAATTATGAACACCAAAACTTCCAAATCGGGCAAATTGATGATTGGGATTGCTGCAAGCGCGATCGCATCCTGTGCTCTGTTTTCCCCTCAAGCAAGCTTCGCTCAAGCCAGCGGTTTAAATAATGCCCAACCGCTGCAAGACTTTCAAACTCAAGACAATACCGACCCATTTTCCGGCCAAAGCAGCGGAAGCGCAATATTTGATTTAATTCACAGATCCAGATTGGGAGGCGGCCGCAGCATGGAAGAATTTAATAGCGAACAGCGCCAAAATTTGAACGATGCGGCCACAGAATATCGGAACAAACAGCGCCTACTACTGGAAAAGCAAGCTGTACCTTCTGAAGGGGCGATCGCACCTACAGAAATTACCGCCCCTGTCCCTTAAATTGCTTTCTTAGTCCGCGCACCATCCGGACTTCGTGTGTCTAGCAGCGGTTTCAAGCGCCGAGTTTTAATCTTTAGACCTCTTGCAAAAGTCCTTTTCATAAATTTATTGGACGGGCTCTTCGGCCCATCTCACAAGAAAAAATAACTCTTGTGGGATGGGCCGAAGAGCCCGTCCTAGTTATTTTTGCAAGAGGTCTTTTATTTATTAGTCCGCGCACCATCCGGACTTCGTTTATTTAGCAGCGATTTCAACCGCCGAACGATCTAAAAACCATCGCCCTTAATCCCGTTCCAACCACGCCCGCATTTTACCCGGATTAAGCAAACCGTAAGGATCGACCAACTCTTTAAACTGCAACTGTTCCACATTAATACTTTTCATCCCTCCATCTTCCAATATATAAGTGTGAGGATTAGCAATTAGTGCGCCTTGCTCTTCGTGATAGCGAATAATTTCATTGAGCCGTGATTCCGTAGTGTAGCGAACTATTTGCAAAGCCGCCGCGATCGCCCTCCCATTCATCCGCAAAAACTCCAAGTGCATCATCACCTCATCTCCATAATAATTGTACAGTTCCTCAATCAATTTCAAACCTCGATCGGCGGGAAAAATCGTCTGCAAATAAGTCAGAGAAGGGTCAGCGCTGCGAGCGTGTAGAGTTGTATGATTCCAAGTAAATTCAGCAATGGCTGCACCTTTGCTCGCTGCTTGCGCGTTTTTTTGATAGCAAATTGTGCCGCCATATTCGCCCACCAAATCTTGCAGCGGTTCCAGACAAGATTCAGCTACCATTAACAAAGCGCAGTGCTTACCTTCAGGAATCTCCTCGCGGAAAGCAGCAAAATAAGCAGGAATCGGCCAAGCACAAACACAAATTAGTTTTTTGATAATTCCGTCAGCATCGCCCAAAGCTTGACCGAAGTTTGCCGATGTCATAAAATCGTCAAAAGCGACGATGATTTCCGCCCAAGGATAAGCAGGGGCGAGGGGAATTTCTAACTCAGTAATAATCCCATTTGTGCCGTAAGCGTGATTGACTTTTTGCACTTCATCGCCGCGCAATTCGATGACGCGGGGCTCGTCTTCCATTGTAACGACTCGAACGGCATGAAGATTTCCTCGATCGCGCAATTGCCCGTAAGTTATCGAACCAATTCCCACGCTACCGCCGCCGATAAATCCTCCAATCGTTGCGGTGCGATAGGTTGACGGAACCATCCGCAATTCCCAACCAGTTTCTCGCGCTTGTTTGTCGAAAACCGACATTTTCACCCCTGGTTCTACGCAAGCTAAACCCGGTTTTATCCAGCGGATACTGTGCATTTTGGTGGTATCTAAAATGACGCCACCCTTGAGGGGAATGCACTGCCCGTAATTGCCCGTTCCTGCACCTCTGACAGTTAGCGGAATTTTGGATTTGACGCAGGCTGCTGCAATCCGCAAAACTTCGGCTTCGCTGGCGGGACGAACTACTAAATCTCCTATTTTATCACTTAAGAGAGGTTGCAAAACTGGACTGAAGTGATAATAGTCTTGAGATAGCTTGACAACTTGCGCGCGATCGCTAATTATTTCAATTCCCGATAGTTCCGAAGAAAAAGCATCCCAGTCAATACTTTCGATCGCATTTGCAGTCATTTTGTTTCCTAAATCCTGACAGTATTATATATTTTTTCAAGCCGAACTTAGTAACCAAAAACACTAACTGCCATCTTTATTTAAGCAGTAAGGTGCTTATGCGCGCACCCTACACATAGAAGTTCTGCCTCCAGGACTGCTTTTCTCCATTAACAAATCCCCCAAACACCGCCATACCGTAGTATTTCCAAGGCACTGCAACAGTGTCAAATCTAGCTTTTACCAGCATTTCCAACTGTGCCGAAAGTGTAGCTAGGCGATCGGGATTAGAATACCCGTAAGAGACACTCGTCCCCACATTTGCCCGAATTTGTGCTAACGTTTCCCCCTGATTTCGCGCCCACTCTTCTCGCGCCGCTTGATAAATATCTTTCATTCCTGCTGATTCTGCTAAAAGAGGATCGGCATTCCAAAAACAGCCACCAGCATTTAAACTTCCGCGAATGCGTTCAAACAATTTTAACTTCATCTCGTCCTCAAGATGGTGAATTGCCAGAGATGAAATGCAAGCATTGAATTTATCGCCCAAGCCTGAGAAATTTGGATTGTTCGCCCATTCTCCAAAATCCATTTCTAAACCAGTCCACCGGGCTGCGTATCCTGCCGACTCTATTTTGGCGCGGGCAAAATCAAGCATTCGCGGCGAGTAATCGACAGCAACTATTTCCGCAGACGGGTAGCGTTTGAGAACTTTTAAAGTGAGTTCCCCCGTACCGCAGCCGAGTTCTAAAATGCGGTGGTTTGTGTTAGCAATGCAGCCTGCTACTACATCCAGCATTTCGTCATATTTAGGTAAAAGTCGCCGAATGCCAGTATCAAAATTAGCAGTATTGACGAAAACTTCTCCCGGAAAAATTTCGTTGCCCGTCGGTGAGACAGTAGAGTCAGAATTCACGATCGCCAACCATAGACTACAATTGCTATCCTAACCGAGATAGAACAAAAAGTGCGTGAAGTAGGGACACGGCACTGCGGTGTCCTTACTCGATCATCTGTACTTCACTCAACCGAAAACCACTATAAAGTTATGGGTATTCTTACGGATAAGCGAAACACTCGCGGTAAACAATAATTAACCCTCGGTTGCACTCAGAGAGTCTTGCTTTACCCCGGAGGCCAGCAAAACAGTCTGAACAACCAGTGTTATGTTAGTAGTGCATAAATTGAAATAAAGATTAAACCTCACACTTGAGGATACCATGCGCCAGTTGATTTCTCGCAGTCGGGCTGCCATCAGCCAATTAATTTATAAGCGAATTCTGCTTGCGCTGACAATTTTATTTTGTGTAGGTGTAGGAGTAGCGATGGCAAATATGTATCGTCTTTCCTCCACCCTAATCGAATCGCAAGCCCTCCAAAATGCCACCCTCTATGCCCAAGCAGTTAAAGAAGCCCGCACCCTTTACAGTTCTGATGTTGTCAATCCTCTAAACACCGCTAAAGCGATTAACTTTACCCACGACTACAACCCGACAAAAGTAACAGTTCCCGTACCGGCCACTTTCTTAATAGAACTCGGCAACCAGATCACCAATAAAAATCCCGAAGTATCACTTCGTGTCTACAGCGACTACCCGTTTCCCTGGCGGCGAGGAGAAGGCGGAGTCCGAGACGATTTTGAACGGCAAGCTATTACCTATTTGACAAAAAATCCGACACAAAAGTTTTTCCGCCGTGACGATTTTCGCGGCAAGCCAGCATTTCGATATGCCGAGGCAGATCTTCTAAGTTCTAGCTGCGTTAACTGTCACAATACTCACCGCGACAGTCCTAAGACTGATTGGAAAGTGGGAGATGTACGGGGAATATTAGAAATTACTCAACCTCTCGATACCATCACTCAAAATACTCAAAGTGAACTTAAAAACCTGTTTTTACTGTTAGTAGGTCTTTCAGTTTTAGGGGTAACAGGATTAACTTTAGCTATCAGCAGGTTGCGCCAAAATGCTAAACAATTAGAACAGCGCGTCAGGGAACGCACGGCACAATTGCAAGAAACTAATGTAGAATTGCTGAAAGAACAGGAAAAGAGCGATCGCCTGCTGCTCAATATTTTACCCCAATCCATTGCTACCAAGTTAAAAGACGGTCAAAGCAGTATTGCTGACGGCTTCGCAGAAGTCACAATTTTGTTTGCAGATATCGTAGGCTTTACCGTGCTTTCAGCACAAATATCTCCCGAAGAACTGCTCAATTTTCTAAACGAAATTTTTTCAGCCTTCGATAGCTTAACGGAAAAGTACGGCTTGGAAAAAATCAAAACAATTGGAGATGCTTACATGGTAGTGGGAGGTTTGCCAAATCCTAGCACCAACCACGCCGAAAGCATTGCGGAAATGGCTTTAGATATGCAGGACGAATTAGCAAAATTTAATGCCAAACATCATGCAGGCATTAACATTCGCATCGGCATCAATACCGGGCCTGCAATTGCCGGGGTTATTGGCACTAAAAAATTTATTTACGACCTCTGGGGCGATGCCGTCAATACAGCAGCCCGCATGGAATCCCACGGGATTGCCGGCGCGATTCAAGTCACACAATCAACTTACGATATCTTGCAAAATAAGTATTTGTTTGAAGACAGAGGAATTATCCACGTCAAAGGCAAGGGCGATATGAATACTTATCTGCTTGCAGCCAGGCTAGTCAGCGCAGTTTCGGTTTAATTTGTTTATTATATTATTAAGGGGTCTGCTAGTTAGTCGCGAGTCATCCGTCGTTAGTGGTTAGCCAAGAACTAACCGTTAATGCCTGCTGGCTGTTGACTACGGACAATTACAGGAATTACACAGGGGATGTGAGAAACCCGGTTTTTGCGCGGTTGCTTCGTTGACACACCCAAAATTGATTACCAGAAACCCGGTTTTTTTCCTATTCCCTAAACTCGCCCTTTGCCAAATAGTAAATTTTATGTTCGTGCGGATTTTATCATTCTTGAGTTTTTTCAAATCTCGCTTGTCTAGGCAAATAGCTTTGTGGGTATTTGCTAGCATTCTTGTCATAGAGGGAATTATTTTAGTTCCCTCTTATTTTCGGCGTGAAAATGAACTTTTAAGTCAACTGGAACAGGTATCTCGGACGACTGTGGATTCCCTAGAGTTTTTGCTCCAACAAGATATTTCCGATCGCACTTTCTTGCAAGAAGAAGTCAAAAATATTACTAAGGACTCTCAAGTAGTTTTAGGATTATCTATTTACCAGGCTAACGGTGAGCTCATATATACACTTGGCGAACCGCCAGAAATCCGTTTCGAGCAACTAAACAGATCTCGTATAGTTCACAATCACAATTTCGATGGCAAGCGCTACGATATTGCTTGGACGGAGCGACATTTTGGAGGCGATTATATCTTAATTGTGCGTCACGATGCTTCCACAGTTCAGCCGGAACTCTACGCATTTATCGGACGGGTTGCTGTTCTAGTCATCATTATATCAGCCTTTGTCACTTCTGTGACTATGTTTTTTTTAGGGGTGACAGTAATTGCACCTATCTTGAGATTGCGCGATGACTTGATCGCTGCCGGAGACGCTTTGAGCAAAGATCGAGAACAACCTGATTTCTACTCTCTGTCTGTCAAGCGCGATGACGAGTTGGGAGAACTCATGGTCGCATTCAATCAAATGTTTCACCGAGTATACAAGGAAATTGCACAGCGGAAACAAGCTGAGGAAGTATTGCGCGCCGAACAAGAAAAGTCGGAACGTTTATTACTAAATATATTACCTGTAATGATTGCCGACCGCCTAAAACAAGGTCATATAAATATTGCGGACGGCTTTGCCGAGGTTACGGTTTTATTTGCTGATATTGTGGGGTTTACCGAAATATCTTCGCGCACGTCTCCTGAAGAATTAGTCGAATTGCTTAACAAAATATTTTCAGCTTTCGATCGCTTAAGCGAACAATACGGCTTAGAAAAAATTAAGACTATCGGCGACAATTATATGGTAGCAGGCGGTTTACCGCTTCCCTGTACAAATCACGCCGAATCTATTGCCGAAATGGCTCTAGAAATGCAGCAAGAAATTATGAAATTCCGCGACGAATGCGGTAAACCTCTCAATATCCGCATTGGCATTAATACTGGGCCTGTTGTAGCAGGTGTCATCGGCACTAAAAAGTTTATTTACGATTTGTGGGGAGATGCTGTGAATACAGCAAGCCGCATGGAATCTCAGGGACTTCCTGGTAAAATTCAAGTTAGCAACTCAACTTATGAGTTGCTGTGCGATAAGTATTTGTTGGAAAAGCGCGGTAAAATTAATGTTAAAGGCAAAGGATCTATGACGACTTATTTGCTCAAAGGCAGAAAATTGTAACTGACAATTTTAACCATCGCCCGCGAATACGTGATATGGCGGCAGACGTTGCAGGGCAGCCGCCATCAACACCCAACTAGATTTTTTTTGAACGAACCGCTAAGACGCGAAGGACACGAAGGAAGAGAAGAAGAAATAAAAAGTTCATAAGTGAGTAAAAATTGCTATATTAAAAGGCGACTTGATATTAGCTGTATGGGTAAAAATGACTGCGAATCAGGAACATAATTCTTCAATTTCTCCGATTTGGCAGCCTTTCACGCAAATGAAAACGGCTGCCCCGCCACTGAAGGTAATTCGCGGCAAAGGAGCGGTGCTGGAATTAGCAGACGGGCGGCAAATTCTTGACTGCATTTCTAGTTGGTGGGTGACTGTTCACGGGCACAGCCATCCGGTTCTCGCTGAGGCTCTTTACGAACAAGCTCAAAAGTTAGAACATGTAATCTTTGCCGGATTTACTCACGAACCTGCCCAGAAACTTGCGAGTAAATTGCTCACTCATACGCCTGCTTCTTTAACGCGAATTTTCTTTTCTGATAACGGATCGACTGCTGTTGAAGTAGCTCTAAAAATGGCATTTCAATATTGGCGCAATCTCGGAGAAACTAACCGAACTAGCTTTATTAGTTTTGAGGGAGGTTATCATGGCGATACTGTGGGCGCGATGTCTGCTGGCAGAAGTTCGCTGTGGTGGGAATCTTTTGCACCTTTAATGTTTGCTGGAGATGTTGTTCCTTTTCCCGCGACTTTTGACGGCGACAGCGAGGTGGAAAGCAAGGAGGCGGCGAGTTTAGAGAAATTGGAGTTTTTGTTAAAGCAGGGCGGCTATGCGGGAATTTTTATCGAACCTTTGGTGCAAGGTTCTGGGGGGATGCGAATGTGCCGCCCTGAGTTTTTGCGGGCGATCGCACAACTTGCCCGCCAGTTTAATGTATTGTTGATTTACGATGAAGTAATGACGGGTTTTGGGCGCACGGGTGAACTGTTTGCCTCGGTTAAATCTGCAACTTCACCGGATATCCTGTGTTTGTCTAAAGGATTGTCTGGTGGCTGTTTGCCAATTGCTGTCACAATGGCATCGGAGGATATTTATCAAGCTTTCTGGCGAGATGAATGGGACAAAGCTTTTTTTCACGGTCATTCTTACACCGGAAATCCCTTAGCTTGTGCGGTGAGTGTAGCATCTTTGGAGCTTTTGGAGCAAAACCCAAATGTTTATCAAGGGATGGAAAAACTGCACCGCCAATATCTGAATCAATGGCTGAGAAATCATCCTAAACTCGAACGGATTCGGACTTGCGGCACCATCGCAGCAATGGATGTGAAAACCGAAAGCGTTTCTGGTTATTTTAATGACATCGCTCCTGTATTGAAAGCCAGATTTCTCGAAGCGGGGTTTTTGCTCCGCCCCTTGGGAAATACGCTTTACTTGATGCCTCCCTACTGCATTTCTCCTGATGAACTAGAATCGATTTATCGGGTGATTCGTCAGGTTTTGGATACTCTGTAAACCCTTTAATTTTAGTAATGAATTTACCCAATTGGAACGATTTGGCTGACGACGCGCTGGCGGGCAAATGTCTCTCTCGCGAGCAATCTTTAGCCGTATTGCGCGCACCGGATGAGGTTTTGCTGGAACAACTAAACGCAGCTTATCGGGTGCGCCGCCACTACTGGGGAAACCGAGTCAGGCTGCACTATTTGTTAAATGCTCAAAGTGGCCTTTGTCCTGAGGATTGCCATTATTGTTCTCAGTCAAAAATTTCGAGTGCGGAAATTGAGAAATATCCGCTTTTAGCTAAGGAAAAAATTCTGGATGCCGCCCAACGCGCCGCAGATTTAAAAGCAGGTACGTTTTGTTTGGTGATTTCGGGGCGTCAACCTAACGCATCTACTTTCGATCGCGTTTTGGATGCTGTCGAGACTGTGAAGGCAAATTATAACCTGAAAATTTGTGCTTGTTTGGGATTGTTGAGCGAGGAACAAACTCATCGTTTGGCTAAAGCTGGAGTCGATCGCGTAAATCACAATCTCAATACTTCCGAATCATATCACACGGACATTTGCACCACTCACACTTTTGGCGATCGGGTTGAAACCGTCGAACACGTAAAAGCAGCGGGAATCACAACTTGTTCCGGCGGAATTTTGGGGATGGGCGAATCGGATGATGATGCGATCGATTTAGCGCTTTCGCTTCGCCATTTGGGCGTTACTAGCGTGCCGGTCAACTTTTTCATTCCGATTCCCGGTACGCCATTTGCAGATGTGAACAGGTTAACTCCCCGCCAATGTTTGCGAATTCTCTGTTTGTTCCGATTTTTGCTTCCCAGTCAAGAAATTCGGATTGCTGGGGGACGGGAGGTGCATTTGCGATCGCTGCAACCTCTCGGACTCTACCCCGCTAATTCTATCTTTGTTGGCGATTATCTGACAACTCCCGGACAAGCTGCCCATCAAGATTGGGACATGATTAGAGATGCGGGATTTGCGATCGAATCCCCCGAAGGTTCTCTCTTAGAAGTTGATTCAGCAGTTACCAAATCTGAACAAAAAACCCTGGCTGTTTAACTCTTATACCAGTTTTCAATCGGATGAAATAGAGTAGGACACGGCAGATGAAATAGAGTAGGACACGGCACTGCCGTGTCCCTAAGGTTGACTCAACTGTCAAATAATACAAGAGGAGGAATTGTGGACAAACGCGAAGAAGTGACGATCGCAGAATACCAGCTAACTGCCGAATCTTTCCGAGCGGGAACTTGGCATCACGACGTATCCCAAAATCGATCCGCATTGACCGCTGCCATGCCCCGCAATCCCGGTAAAATTCTCGATATAGGATGCGGCCCGGGACGAGATTTGGTTGCCTTTAAAAGCCAAGGACACACAGTTGTAGGCTTAGATGCAACTCCAGCTTTTGTAGAAATAGCAAAAGAGTTGTCAGGATGCGAAGTTTGGCAACAATCTTTTCTGAATCTCGATTTGCCCGAGGCAGAATTTGACGGTATTTTTGCCAATGCTTCCCTGATTCACGTTCCCAGCGACGAGATGGTGAAAGTGCTGCAAGATTTGCACAAAGCCTTAGTTGTTAGCGGTGCAATTGTCATGTCAATGTGCCGGGGAAATTGGGAGGGATACGACGAGAGACCAACGGGAAAACGCTATACTGCCGGATGGGAATATCATACTTTAGCGCCTTGTTTAGAACAAACAGGATTTGCAATTGTCAATCACTACTATCGCCCCCCCGGCTTACCGCGCGAAGCTCAATCTTGGGTAGTAATAGTGGGCAGAAAAATCTAACGTAAATTGGAAATAGGCAATCGGTAATTGCCAATCATTCCCCTCTCTTCCTCTGCGCCCTCTGCGGTTAAATAAAAAAATAATTCACCAAGTGACAGAGGATGGTTGTATAATCCACAGTAAAATAAACCAATTTCTGCACCCATTAAATCAAAATTGATATGACAGAGAAATTCCACATTTTTTTAGCTGGTGCTAGTCGAGGAGTCGGCTTAGAAATCGCGAAATGTCTGACAGCACAAAAGATGCAAGTAACTGCACTTTTGCGATCGCCCGCAACCAGCACCGAATTAGAAGCAATGGGCATCAAAGTCGTGACTGGGGATGCTTTGGATGCAGCAGCTATGGAAGCTGCGATGGCTGGCGGCGATCCAATTCATGCCGTAATCAGCACAATTGGCGGCTTGCCAAAAGATGGAGAAAGAGCCGATTATTTGGGCAACAAAAACTTGATTGATGCGGCTGTCAAAGCAGGCGTGCAAAAATTTATTTTAGTTTCATCAATCGGCAGCGGTAATAGTGTCGGCGCTTTGCCGCCCCAAGCTTTAGAAACTTTGCGCCCGGTTTTAATTGAAAAGGAAAAAGCCGAAAATCATTTGATAGCAAGCGGGATGATTTATACAGTGATTCGTCCCGGCGGACTCAAATCGGAACCTGCAACAGGCAACGGTATTTTAACAGAAGATTGTCGAGTTTCTGGAACGATCCACCGGGCGGATGTAGCGCAGCTAGTTTGTCAGTGTTTAGTTTCGGATGCTGCTAACAATAAAGTTGTGTCGGCGGTAGATAAACAGATGGTTTACGGCCATTCAGAATTTGAGGTATTAACTTTCTAGGGGCGGGTTTAGCGCAAAAATAAGCTGTATCCCATCTAAATTGTATTTTTTGGGCTGGCTAGGAGCAACGCCCCACAGGAAAATTGAACTTTTGTGGAACAGGCATCTTGCCTGTTCCTAAAAATGCTGCAAGATTTGGCACTCAAGAATCGAAAGGCTTAATCCACGATCGCCCGATCGCCCAATCCAAAACCAAACCCGCGATCACAAACAATACCACACTCTCGACACCGCGAACCGCAAACGGCAATAACTCCTGTAGGGCGGGCATCTTCCCGGGTTCAAAAAACAATCCAGCATCCAATTGTCCAAAAGCCCGCACCAACCCAAAAGCCAACACCGCACCCGATTTAAGCTGCGGGTTAACATCTCGGCGAATCGCATAGCGGTAAGTCACGCCGAACAAAAAACCGCCCAAAAGTGCGATCGTCCCTCTGAAGGCAAAATTTAGGTCAATTTCCCTTACCTGCAAACTCGCCAGAGAATCGAACCTATCCGCCAGAATTAAGCTATTACCAAGGGCGATCGCCCCAAAACCCAGCAAACAAGACAAAGCAGCAACACTCCCTGCCTTCAAAGATTCTACCCGTTCAGCGGCACTAAAATTTGACGAGTCCTTCACAGCGCCCTCATTTCAAAAATGGCTCAAATTGACTTATCATAAGGTTTGGAGTCACTTTGTACAGTTTGTTCAATAAATAGCTATGGATATTTTGTCACTCGGTTGGGTTTCGGTGCTAGTTCTGTTCTCCTTCTCAATTTCAATGGTCATTTGGGGACGCAACGGTTTCTAGATTTCACAATAGCTTGCGGGGCAAGCTTTTTAACTGCCCCGCATTTTTTTTAATCCTATTTAACTGATATCTTGCACCATTCTCAATTACTTGTTTAGGAACGGGCATCTTGCCCGTTCCACAAGAAAATTAAGTTTTGTGGAACGGGCATCTTGCCCGTTGGTTCTTGACAATGGTGCAACATCTCAGATTTAACCAAAACGAAATAAGCCCAATTGCAAACATGACAGCCAAAAAAATATTAATGCTAGTCGGCGACTTTGTAGAAGACTACGAAGTAATGGTTCCTTTCCAAGCACTGCAAATGGTAGGTCACACCGTCCACGCCATCTGCCCGGAAAAAGCCGCAGGCCAAACAATTCGCACTGCAATTCACGACTTTGAAGGCGATCAAACCTACAGCGAAAAACCCGGTCACAACTTCACTTTAAACGCGACTTTTGACGAAATCAACCCGACTGACTACGACGCTTTGATTATCCCCGGAGGACGCGCCCCAGAATACATCCGCCTCAACGAACAAGTGCTGCAAATTACCCGCTACTTTGCCAACAGCAAAAAGCCGATCGCATCTATTTGTCACGGCTTACAGGTCTTAACAGCAGCAGGCGTACTCGAAGGCAAACGCTGCACCGCATACCCCGCTTGCAGCCCCGACGTACTCCGGGCCGGCGGCAAATATACAGAAGTTCCCGTTACCGAAGCCGTAGTTGATGGCAATTTAGTCACCGCCCCCGCCTGGCCAGCACATCCTAACTGGCTAGCTGAATTCCTGAAAGTTTTGGGAACGAAGATCGAACATTCAGAGAAAGTCGAGGTATGACTATTTTCACAGTCAAAGTAAAACCGAATTGCAAACAGCAAAGCATCGCAGAACAACCAGACGGCAGCCTCACAATACATCTCAAGTCGCCGCCCGTCGATCGCACAAGCCAATCAAGAATTAATCATGCTGTTGGCGAAAAAGTTTAAAGTGCCGAAATCTGCGATCGGCATTAAATCCGGTTTTTCCTCCCGCAATAAACTTGTCGAATTTGCGATCGAACCTGCAACTTAGAAATAAAGGTAATAACAAATCTATCTAAAGAGAGATACAGACTCAACTTTAAAATCATATATTAGTAGTTGTAGAGTTAGAATATAAAATTATGAGCATTGAAAATAGAGTCGAAGCAACAGCGAAGAATATTGAAGGCAAAATCCAAGAAGCTGTTAGCGAAGTTACAGGCAATCAGAAAGATAAATTAGAAGGTCAAGCCAAGCAAGACCAAGCATCAGCAATTCACCTGAAAGAAGACCTCAAAGATAAAGCCAAAGAGATTGTAGACCGAGCTTAGTAACAGTATTCGCTACAAGTTTCCTGCCTACTAAATCCCGCAAGCGATATGTTTGCGGGATTTTTTATACTGAGCCTAAATTATTTGTACCAATATCTTGGGGTGGGTTTATTAACATTATTGGTGCGTGGCAAAATTCACCGGCGAACCGCCCCTATAGATTCTAGTAATTCATAATGCAAAAGCATTAATTTTGTGGCTGGAATTGTTTCCCTTGCATAAGTTGTGCCATCTTGATAAGAAAATTATACCTCAAAAGCACTGCCATCAAATTCCATCACGACTGTTCCTACTTGTCCTTTATATAATTTAATGATTTGTTTTGTTTCAAAATGGGTTGCTTCTAAATCTTCAGTTAAAGCAACAATATCTAGGTCTTTAATTGTTTTCATTGTTTTTACCTCACTTTTTGACTTGGCTGGGGGAGAGTTATCAAGATTAGTCCTGGAGGTAGAAATCGGGTTTTTACCGAAATACTGCACCCCAGCCTTTAATTAGGAGTGAAAAACCCGGTTTCTTTGGTTCTGATGCGTCAGTTCTAAAGATTATTGGCGCATGGCAAAATTCACCGGTGAACCCGCCCCATGCCTCACTAGATTGGCGATTTTCGATTAAAATTACCAATCAATCGAAAATCTAAAATCTAAAATCTAAAATCTAAAATTGCCCAATTCCCAATGCCAATAAAAAAGCCAGGGATGGATATCCCCAGCTCGGAACATAGCACAATTAGTTTTGAGAGTTGGTAGGGCGATGTTTCAGAATCGACCCTACCCACTTTTACCCAAATTAAATCAGGGTAATGTCAGCAGCCGTAATGCCCGGTCTGTTATTCAGAATTGCCAGCGTCACGCCTGGGTTAGAACCAGCAGTACCGTCAGGGTCAAATCCTAGTCGTCCGTCTGCATTTTGATAAAAGAGGAACGCCTCAGAGGCGCCAGCCCCGGCTGGACCAAACTGGCTAGTGTAAGTCCCACTCTCAAGCACCAAGAACGACCTCGAAGAAAGTCGATTCGTACCTTCGACTGCACTCAAGCCGTTGAAGCCGTTGAACTGCAAGATAAACTTGTCTTGACCGACGACAAAATCGCCGATTTGGTCTGGCTCAGTACCCACTGGAAGGCCGCCGGGGCCGATCGTGACGCCCTCGCCGAAGTTGTTGTAGTAGAAGCTGTCATTGCCCGATCCGCCAATCAGCGTGTCAGCACCAGGCCCGCCACCGAGAGAGTCGTTGCCGTCACCCCCGATTAAATAGTCGTCCCCAAAGCCGCCCAGCATGGTGTCGTTCCCGCCACCGGCATTTAAGGTATCGTCCCCGAATCCTCCGAGGGTAGTATTGGATGTGTCGCCGAACAGTATGTCATCCCCGTTACCAGTAGTTATGACATCAGTGCCGTTGCCACCAATAATGAAGTTGCTGCCTAAGGTATCGGTAATCAAGTTGGCGACTGTGCCGGCAAAGGTGACGCCGCTAGCGTAGGAGATGAAGTCGTTACCCGCAAAGTTGCCAATCACGCGATCGCGCTGGCTGCCAAAGATGATGGTGTCACTTCCCTCGCCACCGTTCATGAGGTTGGTGACGGTGAAGCTGCCAGTAGGATTGGTGTAGCCAATTAACAGATCGTTGCCCAGCCCGCCTTCGAGAGTAATCAAAGCAGTACCAGTACCAGCAAAACGGGCAGCGGTAGCATTGATAGTATCGTTGCCATCTCCACCGGCTGCATTAGTAAAGGTACCGCTCAGGCTGTCGTTGCCTTCGCCGCCGATCATTGTATCACTGGAGAAGGCAGCGACGATCGTGTCATTGCCCACTCCGCCGTCGAGCAAGTTGCGACCCGCGAAGCCTGGAAAGGAACTGGAGGCGCCTACACTCGAAATTACATTCGGCACCGACGCCGACACGATGAAGTCGTCGCCTGCACCTCCCAACGCGGTATCAGAAGTGGCAAAAACGCTGATAGTGTCGTTACCGTCGCCGCCCTCAAAGAAGTTTCTGCCGCCGCCAAACTCGCCGATCGCGCCGGTGAGAGAATCGTTACCGCCACCACCAATCAAGGTGGTTCTCTCAATTCCGATCGTGATGACGGAGGAAGTAAATGGGCTGCTTTGCGTACTGTTGGTAATGACCAAGATGTCGTCGTCCAGATCGCCCGACAGGTAGCTGTTGCTGGCCACACCTCTTAGGGTGTCGTTGCCTCTACCGCCAAAGAGACTGTCTCTTACATTGATACCTACAACCAAGTCGTCGCCCAAATCACCCCGCAAGTAGTTGCTGCCTTCATTGCCAGCGAAGCCAATAGCCAAGCCACCCTCTAAAGAAAGGTTGTTGCCACCGCCTGCGATGAAGAAGCCGATCGCGTCATTGTCCTTACCGCCGTAGAGGGAATCTCCTCTCTGCGCCCCTCCCAGCATCGTATCTGCGCCCTGATTACCAAACATCAGGTTAGCTTCGACAGTACCTTGGAGGAAGTCTTCTCCCTCGCCGCCGGCCAGGGTAGCGCGGGCTTCAGCGACTATGGTGTCCGAGCCTGCGTCGCCAAACAGCAAAGCCGGAGTGCGCTGAGATCTGATTGAATCTTCGTCGTCGCCGCCGTATATGGTATCGTTCGGGCCAACTGAAATCAGAGTATCGTTATCGCCTTGGCCAAATATTAAGCTGCCGCCCAGGGTGGAAGTTCTAACGAAATCCGCCCCGGCTCCGGCGAATACTGTATCCGGGCCTAGTCCCGGAAGGTTTAAATCTAGTTGATTAGGATTGTCATCTAACGTTGTCATAAAGCTTCACTCCTCTACTTGTTGGTCATCGCTGGTGCGACTACAGACACTGCCTAGAACACCGAATGTTTGGATTCCGCTGTAGTTTAACCTGTTTGCCAGCCGCAAGTCTAGCCTACTGGCCTTAACCCTGTCTAGACTTTCTCCCTCGCGGATTTTTTGCTTGTAAGCTTTTATTTTCAAAGTCTTCACCCTTTAATAATCCTGGTGCACTGTCTCAGGTGCTCACGCTCCATAAGACGCGGCTGATATTCTTAATGTTCCATTCGGGATTGGCGGTCGGGGATCGCGTCCGGGGGAGGAAATTAAAGATTAAAAAAGGCAGATCTGGGTGATCCGGAAGACAAGGGAAATTGGGAGATTTGTTACTTGGTAACAAGGCTTTGTGGCAATTTCCGGTTTTCCAGGCAGGGCCGTCATTTAATAATTCTGGCCCGGATTGAACTCGCCAACCGCTCCGGGCTTTAAAAGTCTACGCCCCGCTTTAGTTCTACGCCCCGATCGCCGTAGTGTTTGTGACAGTATACCTCGGAGTGTACGCTTGCCAAGTCAAAGTAAGCGTGGGGTTTGTGGCAGCGCCCGGTGATAATGATTTCTGTATCCCGCGGCTTGCGTAGCAGGGCTTCGACGATCGGCTCTACCGGCAGCAGTTCTAAGTCTACTGTGGGATTGAGTTCGTCGAGAATAATCGTTTTGTACCAGCCGCTGGCGATCGCACATTTGGCGATTTCCCAGCCGCGTTCTGCTTCTATGCAGTCTAGCTCTTGCTGTTGCCCCCGCCAAACTATAGCATCTCGGCCGCACCGCTGATGGTCTACTAGCTGCGGATAGCTTTGGCGCAAAGCTGCGATCGCCGCATCTTCTGTATAACCGCTGCCACCTTTGAGCCATTGCACAATTAACACCCGGTGAGATTGGTCTTGACTGATACCCCTACCTATTGCCTGCAAAGCTTTGCCCAAAGCGCTCGTAGACTTGCCTTTCCCCGCTCCAGTGTATATTTCGATACCGGAAATATGATGCTCTGCCGCTGCGGGGTGATAGTGGGGCTTCATTTCTGAGTGTAAGTCGGCAATCTCCAGCAAAGCTTCCGGGGCCGCTCGGCCTGTGGCGATGACTTCTAAATATTCTGGTTTGTTTTTGAGGGTTTGGACTACTTCGTCAACTGGCAGCAAACCCAAGTCCAATACGGGGTTTAGTTCGTCTAGTACCACGACGGAATAGAGCTCGCTGGCGATCGCTCCTTTGGCGATATCCCAGCCTCGCTGAGCTTCGGCGCGATCGAAGCGGGTGATTGCTTCGGCCCCAAAATATTCGGATCTGCCGGTACGCACTTGGTCGATCAAGTGGGGAAATGCCCGTTGCAAGGCTTCTATTGCCCCGTCTTCGTCGTAGGAGCGGCCGGGGCCTTTGAGAAAGCGCAGCAACAAGACTCGCGTGGGCGAGTCAGAATTGATACCCAGCCCGATCGACCGCAACACTACTCCCAAAGCTGCCTGAGACTTGCCTTTACCAGCGCCGTCGTAGACGTGAATCTGACCCGCGGCGCGTTCCGACCGGGATGAGGCTGTCCGAATACCAATGCCATTCCTTACCATAATCAGCAGTTATTTGAGTCTGTATCGGGGTGGGTATTCGATCGCGCGCCTTGAATGTTTAATTTTTCCATTCTGTTGGCGGATCTCAACAGATTATACGATAACTTCTAACCCCCAATCTTTTAAGCAGCGATCTAACGGAATCAGGCGCTCAAACCTCCGGTTAAGATTATTCCGTTTGTGCTGTACAATTAAAATTTAACACGGACTGATATACCTAAAGGCTTATGATTGCGAGTGTTTTCCCATTTAGGACTGTTTTGGTGCAAATTTTAATTATGTTTTTGGCGATCGCGATAGAATCGTGGTTTTTGCAAAAACTACTTAAACTCGGCCCCAAAACCAGCATTGAATATACAGCCATACTCAATCTATCTTGCACTTGCGTAGGCTGGTTAGTTTTCTTCGGCATTGAAAGCGTTCTTAGCAAAGAATTGCGGGAACAGCTTATCGGTTATATTTTATTAGGACGTGGGGATAATGTTTACGCTCCAATAACTATGATAGCACTCTCAGTATTAGCAGTAACTTTTCTAGCTAAATGGCAGGGATTAGAAATCATAGAAAACATGGTTTCCGGCAATAAAAAAGCTTCCCAACCTCAGTTTATAGGGCCACCCACCCTCACCCGCCGTCCTCCCCAAAAAACTTTTCAAGTAACTACCCAGTTTGGGGGAATTTTAATCGCCCACACTGTTAGCAATGTCGTTATTTTAACCGTGTTGTTTTTGCAAAGCGTCTATTGAAATTTATGATGAAGCAATTTTTTGATGCCACTCAGCAACTCATGAAGCTGAGGAAAAACCTTTCGGAAACCAATAAAAAATTCCAACAGGCGATGATTCCGCCTAGAGTTGTCCACTGGAAGACGCCTTTACTGCTCAGCATCTTTTTAGCTTTGCTGACAGTGGCGGCAGTCACTGACTGGCGGACGAGAACTCTGCTTTTTGATATGAGCTGGTTATTATTTACACTTTCAATGGGTTTGCTGACCAGCCAGCAACCTTTTGTGATTAAAGGAGTAAGTCTCAGTCCGTGGGTGACAAGCTTCTTAATTGGCTTGTGGTTACTGATAAGATTGCCGTCGGATAGGAAGGAAATAGCATGGATATCCGGCCCACTTATAGCAGTAGTAGTCCTTGCTATCATACAGATTTGGAAGAGCGAGTCAAAACGGGAAGGTATCAGGTCGTTGGTGCGCCCTCAGTTTTTGATGATTACTCTAGTTCACCTGCTTTTTTCCTGTTGGTTTGCATTTCACTTTTTAATCCAAGGCTGGATAGAACAGTATCCGAGCGTTTTATCGGAAAATTTCAGGCAAAGCGATTATGTGGTGACATTTCAACAGCCAACTATTAATCGCTCCCGAGGAGTTGTCATCCTCAATGAAATGGAGCGATACCTGCGAAATGAAGCCCGCACAAAACCGTGGGCGCAGGTAGAGCAAATGCTAATAGATATTGACAACCAGCGATTTTTTCTGAAGAATCAAGCCTTAAAAACAACTGGGGTAGTCGCAGAAGATGCGAGGTGGGATGTTAAAACTGCGATCGTCCAAGGAGAGTCCCGCTATCAGTTAGAGATGCAGGCAACTTGGCTGGGGGTGGTTTTTAGACCGGAAATATATTCGTTTACCAAATCTTGCGAGGTGTTCGAGATAGCCAATAGGGCGACTGTAACTTGCGATGCCATCAAACGCTCTCAACCCGGACAGAAAAAAGATGGAACGGCGGGGGACACTCAAGTTTGATTCGGTCTCTGTTAACTAATTGCGATCGATATAGCGGGAGAGTGGAAGAGTCTGAGAGTGGGAGAGTGTGAGAGTCTGAGATGGAAAAAATCCTCTTTCTTCCCTCTTCCTTCTTCCTTCTTCCTTCTTCATTACAATAAAGTATGGCGAAAGTTTTCAGCGGGTTAATAACTAGATGAATTTGAGAAGAATCTTGACAGTCGCGACCAATGTATTTTGGGAAGTAATTCGCGATCGCATCCTTTACTTAATTATTATTTTTGCTCTGTTGATGGGCGCCTCGGTACGGTTGATACCGGAATTGGCAGCGACAACCGAAAAGAAAATTATCTTAGATGTCGGTTTGGCTGCTATGAGCATTCTCGGTCTAATTGCCACAGTTTTTGTGGCTACCGGATTGGTCAACAAAGAAATTGAAAAGCGCACTGTTTACCTGTTAGTTGCTAAGCCGATAAGTCGGGCTGAGTTAATTGTGGGCAAGCACTTAGGGCTGTCGGCGGTGCTGGCGGTGCTTGTAGCAGCAATGACTGTTATCTATCTGGCTATTCTGAGTTTGAGCCGCATTCCTTTCCCTTTGGGAAGCATTTTAATCGCTTCGCTATTCATCTGGTTTGAGCTGTGTCTCATGGCTGGTGTCGGGATTTTATTTGGGGTGTTCAGCAGTTCGCTGTTGGCAACTTTACTGACATTTGGCGTTTATTTGATGGGACATTCGACGCGGGATTTAGTGGCTTTGGGCAAGTTAACTAAAAATCCTGGCCTTGAACAATTGATGATGGGACTTTATCTGGTTTTGCCGGATTTAGCCAGATTCAATTTGAGAAATGATGCTGTTTACGGACAAGTTCCTTACTTAGCGGGTTTGATTACAGATGCTGGCTACGGTTTGCTGTATGTGGTGCTGCTGTTGTCAATTGCGATCGCCATATTTTCCCGTAGGGAATTTTAAAACGCGCCTTCGGGACTTTCAAAATCTTGAGTAAATCAAATTATCGCGCTAAAATATAGAGGAGGTGATCGCTCAGAAATCTCGACTAAAACTAAAATTTATATTAGTAAAATGAGGTGACTTATGACGGCTGTAATTCACAAACCGATATCACAGCTCAAGATTACTTGGCCTCTGCTACCCGATGATTTCATCCTACCAGATGACCCTGTAGACGATATAGACCATCCCTTGCTAGCTAACGGTTTGCGCCAGTCTGTAGTGGATTCCCCGGAACTAATGCAAGACGCACTAATAGTTTCTAATTTTGCTTTGTGCGCTGCCGTGGACGATCGCACTATTTGCAAAGCCCCAGACTGGATGTACGTGCAGCCGGTTCAACCTTGGCCTCACAACTATCCCCGCCGCAGTTACACGCCTCATACCGAAGGAACAGTGCCTTTTGTAGTGATGGAATTTCTATCAGCTACTTACGGCGATGAATACTCTGTCGAACACACAGAAGAAATCGGCAAGTGGTTTTTTTACGAACAAGTAGTAAAAGTTCCTCGCTATGTCATTTTTCGACCGCATACAGGCAGAATAGAAGTTTATGCCCTAGAATCAGAGCGTTATGACAATCAAAATCCTGATGAAAACGGTCGTTATTTAATACCTGGATTAAATCTACTTTTGGGAGTGTGGCAGGGAACTCGCGAAGGTAGAACAGGATATTGGCTGCGCTGGTGGACGGTGGGCGGAGAACTGCTTTTGTGGCCGGAAGAAAGGGCAGAAAATGAACGCCAGCGAGCGGATCGCCAACAGCAAGACAAAGAGTTAGCCGAAACGCTGCTGGAACAAGAAAGACAGCGAAATCAAGAACTTTTGGCTCGATTGGCAGCCCTAGGTCTCGATCCAGAATAGCATTAGAAGTCCGAGGGAAGTCGGAAAAAGGAACAGGTTCGAGGGAATAAGGAAACCCGATCGAAATATGCTTTCTTCACCCTTCTTTATTGAGTTTACTTTCTTACTTATATGTTGGTAAAAAAAGGTGAATTTATGTTAATAGAAAAACTCCAACAATTAAAAGATATTTTCGCGCAGATGGAACGGGCGCTGATTGCGTACTCTGGCGGAATTGACAGCACTTTGGTGGCAAAAATTGCTTTTGACGTGCTGGGCGATCGCGCTTTGGCAGTGACGGCAGTTTCGCCGTCTTTACTGCCAGAAGATTTAGAAGATGCGCGGATTCAAGCAGCAGAAATTGGCATTGCCCACCAGGAAGTAGAAACTCAGGAAATGGCAAATCCCAATTACACTTCTAACCCGGTTAACCGCTGCTATTTCTGCAAAAGCGAACTGCACGATACTTTGAAACCCCTAGCACTAGCAAAGGGTTATCCTTATGTCGTGGATGGGGTTAATGCTGACGATTTAAAGGATTACCGTCCCGGAATTCAGGCTGCGAAGGAACGCGGCGCGCGATCGCCTTTAGCAGAAGTAGGCATGAGTAAATTGGAAGTGCGGCAGTTGGCCAAAGAATTGGGTTTGCCTTGGTGGGACAAACCGGCTCAACCTTGTTTGAGTTCGCGCTTTCCTTACGGCGAAGAAATCACCGTTGGAAAGTTGCAAAGAGTGGGGCGCGCGGAACGCTATTTGCGACAGTTGGGACTGAAAAATTTGCGAGTGCGATCGGATGGAGATACGGCGCGGATTGAGTTACCCGCGGAGGAGATTCAGGAGTTTGTGGTAAATACCGATTTGCCTGCATTGGTGGCGGTGTTTCAGGAGTTTGGTTTTGTGTACGCGACTTTGGATTTGGAGGGGTTTCGCAGTGGCAAATTAAATCAGGTTTTGCAGCCGCAGTTGTTGCAGGCAAAAGGTTGATTAATTTTCCCGAATACAAAAAATTTCTCATGATTGATGTAGTTTGGGACATAGACAAAGGGGAACCATGTCAATCGAACCTTTACAGTGGCGTTGCTTAATCAGGGTATGAAAAAAATAACTTTAAAATCCCAAAGCTTTGTGGGTACTGGTTTCTATGACGGGCATATTTAACGTTTCATACCGTAAATCAGCAACGCCTAGGATGTTTGCCGTAGATTTGGGATGTGCCATGTAATAGCAAATCCGGTTTTAATACCCCCTTTATTTCTTAGTCCCCCTTTGCTCGGACTTCGTTGGACTCTATGCAGCGGGTTCAACCGCCGATTCATAAAGAGGGTGGCTAACTTTCAACGCCCGAGTCTTATCAAGGAGTAGCTGGCTGAATTTGCTGCGGTTGCATTTGCTGCTGCTGATTCTGGAGCAGAAGTTGCTGCTCCTGGATCTGAATTTGCCGATTCTCAAGATCTATTTGCCGCTGTCTGTCTTCAAGTTGCAGTCTTCTGTCTTCAAGTTCCAGTCTTCTATCTTCTGCTTGCTGCAATCTATCTTCACGTTGTAGTTCTCTTTCTAGCAGTCTGTCTTCACGTTGCTCTTGTCGGTCTTGACGTTGTTCGCGAAGCTGTCTGAGCTGATTTCGCCGCTCGAAATCCCCTCCCAAAAATAAGTTTTGAAAAGCGTTGATAGTTGCTTGAAACCCAGTAAAAACGCCGCTAACAGCGCTGATCCCACTTGCAACTCCTGTTATTGGCTGCAAAAAACTGTTGATATTGTCTCCTACCCTAGCATAGCCCGATCGCGCTACCAGAATCACATCGTCGTTGCGGAGAGTGGGGTTATTATTAGGATTCAACCCTTGAGCAAAATCCACCTCGATCGTGCGGCGAGAAACAGTACCGTTGGGGTTCAAACGCAATAGTTCTACCTTGTCTTTTTTGGCCCGCAATTGATTGAAACTGCCTGCCGTCAGTAAAGCTTGGTGCAGGGATGTACTGGGTCGAACTTGCAAAGCCCCAGGCCTAATTACTTCTCCTACAATATTGATGCTAATCGCGTTCGGCGAAAAACTGCTATTTGCGACTTGAGAAACTTCAGCTAAGTCTACAGTAGCTGCTGTGGGGATAATTACGCTATCCCCTTCTTGCAGCAAAATATCTTGAGTTGCGTCGCCTTTTTGCAGCAAATCCCACAGATTTACCATGATAGTTTGTTCATTGCCACCTCTGACTCGGCGGCGGATTTGCACGCGGCGAATGTCAGCTTCTGTAGTGATACCACCAGCAATTTTCAGTGCTCTAGTTATTGTTGGTAAGCCCACAACTGCTCCTTGCTGTTGGTCGATAGATACAAAACTCAACTCTGTTTGTTGGTTGCTCGATCGCACATCCGAAGCAAATACAGTATAAGGCCCCGGCCGGTTTACTTCCCCGACAATTACCACGCCAATTGGTTTAGTAATATCAGCGGAAAAATTAGCACTGGCTCTTTGACGAACTTCTTGAGTATTCAGGGCCCTTGCTGTCGGTACAAAAATTGTATCTCCATCTCGAATGGTGACATCTTGACGCAAATTTCCCGTGTCTAAAAAATCCTGCAAATCAACATTAGTAACTTGCTCCGGCCCGCCTCTGCGGGAACGGCGAATTTGGACATTTCGCATATCTCCTGCTGATGTCACCCCTTGTGCAAGTTGCAGCATTTCCATCAAAGTCGGGAATTTTACTCCTCCTCCTTCTCTAGTGGGATTAATCTTGTAGGAACCCGGGCGAGTAACTTCACCCGCAAGACCTATATTTAGGGGGCGAGCGACGATCACAGTCACGGTAACAACGGGAACATTGATGAAGGGTTCGTATCGCTGGGTAATCACGTTAGCGGCTTGTTGCAGCGTCAACCCTTGAATTGAGACGCTGCGAATGATTGGCAAATTGAGCGTCCCGTCAACTAACACTTGATATTCTCTGCTGAATTCAGGGACGCCGAAGATATCTAAAGCAATGCGATCGCCCGGGCCTAAAGTATAAGCTGCTTCTGGTGTCAGCGAACCAGAATTGCCGATCGGTGGCAAACTCGAACCCGGAGGTGGCGGCGGTACTCTCGGTTGGTTTGGGTTCCTAGCGGGCGCAGGAGTTCTGACGGCAGGTAACTGAGCTCTACCGGGCAGCGAACTCAATAGCACCAGGAGTGCTGACAAACTCAGACTTGTAGCGGTTTGAATGGTATGTTTCATCTTTCTTCCCTGGTTGCAGCCTGCCAATGAACAAGAGCAATTTAGCTAGTGGATTTTAGTTTATTTTCCCTGCTGTCCAGTGTAGCTTCGCTGCGCTGCAAAATCCACAGGTGCAAGCATAAAAATTGTGCGATCGTACTTAACTATTTTGCCCCTTGTTTGTAAAGAAAGTGTAAAGCCCGCCCACTGTTCTCAGGATTAGGATCTCGTTTGAGCAAAATTTTTCATACATAACTCGCGATACAAATCAACCCGCCACAGAAAGGAGATAGGAAAAAACCACCCTGATTTGAGGTAAAATGTTAAATAATTCTCTCTGCAGGACAAAGACAAGTGTCACTAAAATTGGATAAAGTAATTCCCTGGGGACGCTGCTTGGATGAATACATAGGAATGTTTAGCTTGACCTCAAGTGACCTCAAACTAGCAATTATTGATTGTGCGGGCGGCCCAGCGAGTTTCAATGCCGAAATGACTCGCCAAGGTAAAAAGGTAATTTCTTGCGATCCAGTTTATCAGTTTACTGCGGTGGAAATTGGCGATCGCATCCAAGAAACATATCAAACTGTGATTGACGGTGTTAAAGCCAATTTAGACGGCTACCTGTGGAATAATTTTGAATCGCCCTACCAGCTAGGCGAAGTGCGAATGAAGGCGATGCAGGAATTTTTAGAAGATTTTCCATCAGGCTTGCAGCAAGGCCGCTACCTGAATGCTGAGCTGCCAGTTTTGCCTTTCGAGAACGGTCAATTCGATTTAGCTTTGTGCAGCCATTTCTTATTTGCTTATTCTCACCTGCTTTCGGAAGAATTTCATCTGGAAGCAATTACAGAAATGTGTCGGGTTGCAAAGGAAGTCCGGGTATTCCCTCTATTGCAGAGTTTTAGCGGGGAGGAATCCGATCACTTAAGCCCGATCGTCGCCGAATTGAAAAAGAGAAATTTTAGTGTAGAAATTCAAGAGGCTCCTTATGAGTTTCAAAAAGGTGGGAATAAGATGCTGCGAATTAGCAAAAAAAGCTCCGCAGAAAAGTAAGTATAACTTATTCTTCGGGTAGGGAAACCAAATAACAGCCATTAATTCGCCAACTATTATCAAACTGTTTTTCCATGAGATAAATGGCTCGGATGGGGATGCCTTCCGAGTCCAGCAACAGCACCGGCTGAGCGGGAATTCCTTCTACAGTGGTGAGGTTTTCAAATAATACCGATCGCGGACGGTAGACAGCTTCATAGGCAATTTTTACCATGTGCATAAAGTTTTCTGCTGTGCGAAACTGCTGCTGAATTCCGGGACTAGCGAAGGCAAAAGCCCCAGCAGCATCATCTTTTTGAAATGCTTGCAGTTGCTGTTCTACGACTGAGCGAATGGTAGCGCGATCGCTTTCACTGATGAGCATATTTTTAATGATTTGTCAAGAGATGGGAGTGTCGAATAGTTACTATTATAGCGCTCCCACTTAAAGGCGATTTTGTGGCGGGATGGCTGGGAAGCTGTCAGGGCGATCGGGGTTTATTTAAACTCCCGGCGGGCTGCAGACATTAGTGGTAAAATTGGTTAAAGAATTTAAGAATTGTCAAAATGCTAAGCAGCGCCGCATTGAGGAAAACAGGGTCGGGGTGGGAATTTGCAAATGAAGAAGCGTTAGAGGATTTTGTCGAAGTTCAGTTGCAAAGTTTGCTCGGTTTGACAGTCATCAAGCGGCAATTCACTGTCAACGAGCAAAGATGCGATATTATAGCGGTGGACGAGAATAAACGGTTAGTTGTGCTGGAGTTGAAAAACGGCGAAGACAGATATGTCGTTCAGCAGTTAACCCGTTATTACGATGCTTTGTTGGAACACAAACCTTTTGGCGATCGTGTGGATTACGCTCAGCCCGTTTGCTTAATAGCAATTGCGCCCAAATTTCACAGAGATAATTTTACAGACAGGAAGTATCACGGGCTATTTTTTCAGTTTTTGCAATTTGCGATCGTTCCTGACGGGAAAAATTTATATTTACACTTTAAAGATGTAGATGCCGAACATATTGCACGAGTAGAGATTACATATCAAGAACAATACAGAAACGAAACTCTATCTGAACCGCCAAGGTTGCTTTTAAGATTTATCCAAGAATGTAATCAAACTGAACGCGAAGGAGTTTTGAGCGTTCGCCGACAGATTCTAGGCTGTGATAGACGGGTCAAGGAACTTACTGACTCTAGTAGTATTAAGTATGGTTTCGGCAAAAATAAATTGATTGCTGAATTTAGATTTGATGCAAGACGAAATAGCCCTGCAATGTTTTTATGGCTCCCACTTCCCAGAGGATACAACAATAATAAAATCCTAGCTAGAATGAGAATTTGGACGAATTGGGAAATAGTCACAGATACAGGTTATATTCGGAAGGGAATTGGCATAATGGTTAATGAGGATGAGTACAAACTAGGTAGAGTTTCTCCTTCAGCTAAGTTAATGCCTGATACCTCCTATAGGGCATTAGGTGCTAGGGAGAAATTTTTGAATGATCCAGCATACAGAGAGAATTATGTTATGAAGAATTTGGCATCTTATGTGAGCAAGTATGGACGAAACTACCGTCACGGTTCGCCATTAGCGATGTCCCTAACATACTATTTTAAGATTATTGGAAAAAGTGACGAATCCACTTCTTTAGAAAGAATAGTTAATTTAGCTTTAGAATCAAGATTGGTAAAACTCTAAGGAAGAATTAACAAATACGATCGCACCCCATCACCCCTTACCCAATCCACTATCCATCTGCGTCTATCAGCGTGCATCTCCGGTTAAAAAAAATCTCATCAATAGCTTCGCAACAAATCAAATTAACAAACTTTGATATAATATTACACCTAGAAGCCAACCTCAAACCAACTCATGCCACAAACAGTCTGGATCGCACGACACGGAAACCGCATCGACTTCGTTAACCCCGACTGGTTTCTCACCGCAGAACACCGCTACGATCCCCACCTTTCCGAAGACGGTCACATTCAAGCTAAACAACTCGCAAATCGCCTCAAAGGTGAAGGAATTTCTCATATTTTTGCTTCCCCTTTTCTGCGAACAGTCCAAACAGCAAATCACGCGGCAGAAGCTCTCGGTTTGTCAATTAAACTAGAGTGGGGACTGTGCGAATGGCTGAATCCGGAATGGATGACAGAAATGCCAGAAACTGAGTCCGTCGAAGCTTTGTGCCGGCGTTTTCCCAGGATTGATGCTTCCTACAAAGGCGGTATTGCTAATTATCCCGAAACCGTGGAAGCTTGTTTCAAAAGGGCGGGGGAAACGGCTAAACGCCTCGCGGCTGAGTTTCCCGAAGATATGTTATTAGTAGGTCACGGTGCGTCGGTTTTAGGAACTGCGATCGGGCTAGCGGGCGGTGCTGAAACGGAAATTAACGCTTCTTTGTGCTGTTTGGTGAAAGTGGTGCGGGGTGAGGGAGAATGGTCGATCGCACTTAATGGCGATACTTCTCACCTGACTGACTCTGAAGCCGTTATCCGGTTTAATTAAAGTTGAGATTCGTGCGAAAAATCGCATTTTATGCTATGTGTGTAAGGTGCGCCGAGGTGCACCCTATGTTAATCTGATTTGTCCGAATCTGGGTGTTATTGTTTAATCTCGATCGCACATTTTAAATCGAAAATCTTAAATCGGTATGGCAGGACACAGTAAGTGGGCGAATATTAAACGCCAAAAAGCTAGGGTTGATGCCGTTAAAGGCAAGGTTTTTGCTAGAATATCTCGCGAAATTATTGTCGCGGCCCGCAGCGGAGTTCCCGATCCCGCTGGCAATTTTCAACTGCGGACGGCTATTGAAAAAGCCAAGGCGGCGGATATTCCTAATGAAAACATAGAAAGGGCGATCGCCAAAGGTGCTGGCTTGGCCGGGGGAAGTTCGGAATTAGAAGCTATTCGCTACGAAGGTTACGGCGTTGGCGGGGTTGCTATTCTAATTGAAGCGCTGACAGACAATCGCAACCGCACGGCGGCTGACTTGCGAGAAGCTTTTACTAAAAATGGCGGCAACCTGGGCGAAACTGGTTGTGTGGGCTGGATGTTTGACAACAAAGGAGTTTGTACTGTACGCGGCCCGATTGATGAGGAACAATTGTTTGAAGCGTCACTAGAGGCGGCTGCGGAATCTTATGATTTGATATTAATTGATGAGGATACTGAAGGTGCAGAGGTATTTACAAGTGTGGCTCATTTGGAACAGTTGGCTGATGTTTTGAAACAAAAAAGTTTTGCTGTTGTGCAGTCAGAAACTCGCTGGATTCCGAGCAATACAGTGGAAATAGACACTCCTGAAAAAGCTCGATCGCTCCTTAAGTTAATGGATGCACTGGAAGATTTGGACGACGTGCAAAGTGTGACGGCGAATTTTGAAATGACAGATGAATTGATGTCTTTGAGTATGGTTTAACGATCTAAATCACCAGATTTTTGCCATCCGCAAGACAAATCCCGGTAACTCTGGATCAGCGCTGACTGTTTCAGGATTATCTAAGATTTCAGGTTCGCGATGGGGGACGGTAGATGTAGACTTTTCTGTTTTTGCGATCGACCAAAAAGCCGAGCGATACACCGTTCTCAACATATTCTTGCATCTTGTTTTGCAATCCCTTGAGAGTGTCACTAGCAGACCGAAATTCAATCACAAAGTCAGGACAAATCGGTGCGAAGGAGGCTTTTTGTTCTTCAGTTAAGGCATTCCAGCGCTGCTTCGTGAAACTTATCTAAACTTGTCTAAACTCATTTTTAGACACAATTCGAGTTCACTTCCTACGCTATTGGGTAGACGGCTAATCCCAAGATAAGTAGGCTATTCCCCTCAAGCCGAGGGTTCCCAATTTAAAATATTCAAACTTGCGTTAAAATCCCGATCCAAAGATATGCCACAAGTAGGACAGTCAAAAGTCCGAACGCTTAGTGGCATATCTTTTTTTGTGCCACAATTTGAGCAAGTTTTCGTACTAGGGAACCACTGGTCTACTAGCACTAAACTAGCTCCATACATTTGGCATTTGTAGTCGAGCTGACGTTTGAATTCGTAAAATCCAAGGTCAGATATTGCTCCAGCTAACTTATGATTCGCCATCATTCCTTGAACATTCAAGTTCTCAATCTTAATTAGCTTGAAAGTTTTAGCTAGGTAAGTTGTTAACTTGTGAAGGAAGTCTAAGCGAATACGAGCGACTCGTGCATGGAGCTGACTAATTTTGTTGTAGGTTTTGCGCTGATTTCGAGAGCCTTTTACCTGTTTAGATGCTTTGCGCTGTAAAGTAGCAAGCTTGGTTTTCGCTTGCTTTAGCGGCTTTGGTGCATCAAAACTCTGTTGGGTTGATAGCGTGGCCACATACTTGATGCCGACATCAATTCCCACAGAACCTTCAGACTGCCCACCGGGCAGGCGCTCTGCATCAACACAAAAGGAAACAAACCAGCGATTCCCTTCTTTTGAAACCGTAAAAGTTTGAGAAATAAAACCACATTCTAACGGCTCAAAAAGTCGAAAAGTTCCCAACGTAGGAATCTTGATAGTGCTACCAGCGACTAACAAAACTTTACCGTTAGATGAATCAACCGTAAAAGATTGACCGTCTCGGCGGCTGGCGAACTTCGGATGACCTGCTTTCCCTGAACGATATCGACTAAAAGCATCTTTTAAGTCAATCAAAGCGTTTTGATAAACTCGGCTAGACAACTGGTTCATTCAAGCAAATTCAGACGTTTTCTTGACGTGATTGGTGAGAACCTTCTTGACTTCTTTGAGTACCTTCGAGTCGGTAAATTTCCCCTCACTGTACATTTGAGTTCGCAGGCTCAACCCAAAATTGAAAACTACGCGCCTAAATCCTGCGTGTTTCGCCATTAACGTCGCTTCCTTGTTATTTAATTTGAGCGCCCGCTTGACAGCAAACATGAAACTTCCTCTCGGTGATTAACTGTGAATAAGTTTAGCAAACTATTTGGCACTTAAGTTTTGCTCTAGTTTAATCCATGAGGCATCGGGGGATCTGGTTGCTCCATTTGGCAAGGTAAAGCCTGCACTGGAGTCAAACGCTTCACCTGTGCCATCTTGTTCTGCCCAGTTCGCAAGTTGCTGAGCAATTTTAATGTTGCGGTTCCCTGTATCTGAAAAAGCTGGTGACATAATGATAACTTCCCCACTGGCTGTACGCTCAATTCTCAAATCGCGATTAACTAGACAGAATTCATAGAACTGTTCAACAGTCATCGATTGGAACGCAGGGAAATTGACCGTCATTGGGACGCTTTCGGTTTGAATTAGCAGCGTCGTCATGGTTTTTCCTTTTTTTGGTGCAGGGGTGATAAAATACCTTGAGCTTACACTATTTTAGCTTTGCGATAGAAAGTCTTAGTCGATCGGGGAGTCGGAGGCTTGTATCCGTTTTTGGGCGGTGTCAATAATCTTTTTTCCCAGTAAGCAAATAAGTAACCATGTATCCCTTGCCCTTGATTTGAATGGCGCCGCGCTTCTGAAAAGTATATTTATCTTTTAATATCTCGTAGGTTTCGGCGGTGACTTGAATGCAGCCGGTAATCCCGTGGGATTCCATGCGCGAAGCAATATTTACTGTGTCGCCCCAGAGGTCGTAAATAAACTTTTTTAAGCCGATAACGCCGGCAACGACAGGGCCACTGCTAATCCCGATCCGAATGCTGAAAGGTTCCGAATGTTCTAAACTGAGGAGCCTAATTTCATGCAACATATCGATCGCCATGTTCGCAACCGCCTCGGCGTGATCCTCTCTGGCCGTAGGCAAACCGCCGACAACCATGTAAGCGTCACCAATAGTCTTAATTTTCTCCAAACCGTGGCGATCGGCCAAGTGGTCAAAAGCCGAAAAAATATCGTTGAGCACTTCCACCACTGCCGTCGCTGAAATTCTCGACGAAAGCTCTGTAAACCCCACAATGTCGGCAAACATCACAGTCACTTCCGCAAAACTTTCGGCGATATTGTGTTCATTGTCCTTCAAACGCAGGGCGATCGCTGCCGGCAAAACGTTCAGCAGCAGTTGCTCGGATTTAGCTTGTTCGAGTTCCAACTGTAGGTAAGCAGCCTGCAACTGTTCGGCTTGGCGAATTCTTTCTCCGGCTAGCTTTTCGATTTGGGCGGCGCGGCTCAAAGATGTCAGCATATATGTCACCGGAATCAGAGTCCACAGCATCCCCATCGTCAGAGTTCCCCAAGAGCGCCAGTGCTTGCGAATCCTGCGAATTTCCGGCGTTGCCGACACGTACATAGACCACTGGCGGCCGCTAATTTTCAGCCGCCTTCTGCAAGCTGTATAGTTCGGGCCTGGATTGTCAAGAATCGGGCAGTTTTGCATGAGGGATCGATCCGCAGCGGCTGATGCTGGAAGCACTTGTTGGCTGGCGGATTGGAACTGCACCGCAAATTGCTGAATTTGTCCGTTACCAGGCAGATTTTTGAGAACCGGGTTCCCCGTTTGCGGTAACAGCGACGGTGCTTCTTGCTTGTCTGGAGCCTCGCTAACGAGATAAATATTGAGGTAGTCGGTATTGCGTCCTTTTAAAGAGGTTTGGAAAATATCTTTGCCTCGAAATACGCCCAGAACAAATCCTTGTAGCAGTTGGCGACGGGATTCGAGGGTAGTCGGTTTACTGCTGTTTTCGTAAATCGGAACTATGGCCAAAAGACCCTGTTCCGGGGAATTGCCCTGAGTTAGGCCGATGTAGTTGGTGACAATCATTTCTCCTGTATCACGTCCTCGATCGAGCGCGGCGCGGATTTCTGGGTGGGAGGCGAGGTCAAAGCCTAATACAGTCTCGTTTCCGGCTGGGGGTTCGACGTAGAAAGCCGGGAAATATTCGGAACGCTGGAGGGCCTTGCGGAGTTCTCCTCGCGGGCCGCGCTCTGTAATCTCGAAGCTGGGGTCGGTTTCGGTTCTAGCTTTGGTTTCGTAGTTGGGCCGCTGGGAATTGGGGACGCGGGGGGCCCAAGCCAGGAGTTGCAGGCTGGGGTGGACGGATAGGGGCCGGGCGACAAACCGGGCAAAAGAGGAACGCTCGACGGCGTTGAAGGCTTTCATGTAGTCGCTGAGGGCGAGAACAGTATCTAAGTCGGAGTTGAGCTGGCGTTCGATGCCGATCGAAATATCGTCAATGCGGCGGTGCATTTCGTAGTCGCGGCGGTTGTCTTCCCAGTCCCAAACCACGGTAAAAGTCAGAAGCGACAGCCCGACACCCAAAGCCAGCGTCAACCCGGCTGGAATGTAGCGAGACCAGGATAAAGGTAGTTTTTTCAGCATAATTGCCTAGCGAATAAGGGCAGCAGATTAGCACACCGCTGAGTGCGATTGGTTCCGGCCTCTGAGTGCGGTTAATTCAAAACCCTGATAACTCAAGCACCGACGGCAATTGGGAATTAAAAGTTATATCTTGAAACTTTTAGATTAATGGACTATCGCTCAGCAGGGGATTTCAATCCAGAATTCCGCTCCCTGTCCGGGCGCTGAGATGCACCGCAGGCTTCCCTTATGTTTTTCTACCACAATCTGATGGCTGATGGATAATCCTAAGCCAGTTCCAGAGCCTACGGGCTTGGTGGTGAAGAACGGGTCAAATAGCCGCTTGCGAACGTCTTCGCTCATTCCCGGGCCACTGTCGGCGATGCAAATTACAATGCGATCGCACTGACTGAGCTTGCTATTACTATGATTTTTCAACCCGGCTTTTTTGATGAGGGTGCGAATCACGATCGTCCGAGGTTGCGGTTGGTTTTCTAGAGCGTCGATCGCATTGCTGATAATATTGAGAAATACCTGGTTTAACTGACCCGCACAACAGTAAATTTTTGATATTTTTCCGTATTCTTTAATAATTTCAATCCTGCTTTTTATACTGGCCTGATGCAATCTGTGCTGCAAGATTAACAGTGTACTGTCAATTCCTTCATGAACGTCTACCAACTTCATTTCTGATTCATCCAGTCGCGAAAAGTTCCGCAGCGACAACACAATCTTACTGATTCTTTCTACTCCTACTCTCATGGATTTTAACATTTTTGGCAAATCTTCCTTCAGAAAATCTAACTCTAAGTCCTTAACTTTTTCAGCAATCTGAGGCACTGGGGACGGGTAGCATTCCTGGTAGAGACTTAAGAGTTCTATTAAATCATTAAAATAGTTGTAAGTGTGAGAAATATTGCCGTTAATAAAAGTTGCGGGATTGTTGATTTCGTGGGCGATGCCAGCCACCATCTGACCGAGACTCGACATTTTTTCGGATTGAACTAATTGGATTTGAGCGTTTTGTAGTTGTTCGTAGGCTTCTTGCAATTGGGCGGCTTGTTTTCTTAATTGAGATTCGGAAGCTTGGAGGGCGGCGGCGGAAATTTTGCGGTTCGTGATATTTTCAATCATCCCTAAGTTGTAAATAGGTTTTCCTTCGCCGTCTCGGATCAAAGTAGCTGTCACATTTACCCAAACAATTTTACCTGTAGCGGTAATCTGGCGGAGTTCGATTTGATAGTGAGTAATTTCTCCCCGTTCAAGAGAATCAGCAACTTGGATATTTTTTGGATAATCGTCGGGATGCCCAAGTTCTATAAATGTTTGGGCGAGCAATTCTGCTGCGGTATATCCCAGCATTTCGCAATAAGTTTTATTGACTCGCACTAACTTGTTATCGTCTAAATTAGCTAAGTAGATAGCGATGGGTGCATCTTCAAAAATTGTGCGAAATAGTTCCTCACTAGCCCGGACTTTAGCTGCTAGGGAAAGCCTATCGGTGATGTCTTCAAAGGTAGACAAAATGCCGACAACATTGCCGGAATTGTCGTGTAAAGGTATTTTATTGGTATCCAGACAGCACTGGGTGCCGTCGGCTTGCATTTTGGATTCTATGATGTGATATTCTGGGGTGTTGGTTGCCATGATGCGGCGGTCGCAGGCTCGAAAAAATTCTGTTTCTTCCGGCTTCCAGGGCATATCGAAGTCGGTGAGACCGGCGATTTCACTGGGGTGATTGAAACCTGCGACTTTGGCAAAGTTTTTGTTACCTCCCAAATAAACTAAATCTCGATCTTTCCAGGCGATTAACTGAGGGATGTTATTGATTACCAACCACAGCATTTTTTGGGATGTTTCCAAGGCTTCCGTGCGTTCTAAGACGCGCTTTTCCAGCTCTTGATTGGCTTGTTGCAGGGCGATTTTTGACTCGCTGAGGGCGATTTCTGCTAGCTTGCGATCGCTGATGTCGATTGTCACCCCCTCCCACAGTATATTCCCGCCCGCTTGAAGTTCGGGGCGGGCGATGCCACGAATCCATTTCAGTTTTCCCGATCCGGTTACGATCCGCCCTTCATATATCCAAGGTTTTAAAGTTTCGCCGGAAATTGCGACTGATTCTAACATGGCTGTTAGGTCTTCTGGATGCACCATTGACCACATTAAACCGGAGTTTTCTTGAATTTTTTCTGGCTCTAATTCGTAGAGTTCCCAACAGCCTGAACTGGCATAAATGAATTCATCGGAACCGTCGGGATGCAGCAAGTATTGATAAATCATTCCCGGCACGTTGGCGGCCATTTTTTGAAATCTGGCTTCGCTTTGCCGCAGTGCTGATTCTGCAAGTTTGCGATCGCTAATGTCAATCAACAAGCCGTCCCAAATAATGTCATCTTTTTCGCCCGGTTCTGGTCGCGAAGCCCCGCTAATCCACTTCATCCGATCGCCGGGAAAAACAAATCTGCCTTCCCACCGCCAAGGTTCTAAAGTTTTAGCTGAGATAGCAAGAGATTCCTGGAAGCTTGGCGCATCGTCTGGATGAATCATTTCGATCGCGGGAATAGCTGAGTTTTGGAGTACAAGAGGTTCTAATTCCCAGAGTTCGCGGCAGCCGGAACTGACGTAGGGGAATGACACAGTACCGTCTGCTGCTAACTGAAATTGATAAATCATTCCGGGAACGTTGGCGGCTAGTTTTTGAAACCTCGCTTCGCTTTGCCGTAATGCTGTTTCTGCTTCTACGCGATCGGTAATATCGTAAAATGCCGATAAAATTGCTGCTTCGCCGTTAAAATTAATCGAACGCATCGACATTTTCACCCAAAACAAACTGCCGTTTGCTTTCCTAAGGCAGATTTGTTCGCTGTCGCTAAAGCCGTTTTGTTTGACTAATTCTATCAATTGACGGCGGTCATTGATATTGGCATAAAGTTCAATTTTTTTGCGTCCGATAAGTTGTTCGGGACTCAAACCTAAACTTTCCCCTAGGGCAGGATTGGCATACAAAATAACGCTGTCTTCTAGGCGTGTAATTGACATGGGAACGGGAGTCACAGTGGCGATCGCCCGCAATCTTTCTTCGCTTTCTTGCAGGGCTGTTTCGGCTGCTACTCTTTTACTAATATCGTTCTGAACTCCGATAAAATGAGTTAATTTTCCCTCGTTGTCTAGGATGGGGGAAACGATTAATTCGTTCCAAAAAGGAGTTTTGTCTTTGCGATAATTTTTGAGAACTACCTGAATTTCCGTTCCCGATCGTAAACTGCTGCGGAGTTTGTTTAATTCGGCCTGATCGGTATCGGGGCCCTGCAAAAATCGGCAGTTGCGTCCAATAACTTCTTGGGCGCTGTAACCAGTCAGTTTCTCAAAAGCAGGATTGCAGTAGATAATAGGTGTGTCAGGCTTGGTAGCATCGGCGATGAGGATGCTGTTGCTCGACGCTGCGATCGCCCGCTCTAGGAGAGACAGGTGGAAAGAGTCTGTTGTCATCGGTGGCAATATCCAAACTCCTTGGGAGCGGACAGAACAATAAAAAATTATAAATAGCTTGAGCCATTCTTATTGTATAATTTTATTCTTAATTGAGCCTTGTTAAAAAAGCCAGCAGCCCAAAAAAGCCGACGGGGGAGACGACTAATACCATTTTAGGTTTTAGATTGGCAATGACTGATTCCATTATGGTTTGGGGCCGGGCATACAGTTGCCTTCTGGTTTGAAAGTAGTACAACCGAAGGCATTAGGCACTTATCCAGAAAACAGAAGGGGAAAATACCGAAGGCAGCAAGAAAACAGAAGGTGAAAATACTGATATTTTCAACTTTTTTTCTTCTTTTCCTTCCATCCGGCTCGTCAACCCTTTTAAATTGACAAGCTAATGCAAGAACCCTGAGAAGTTTTGCTTACTTCAATCCTGGCTTGAAAAGCTTCTTTCAGGTGGGGCATATGGGTAACGGTGAGGATGCAGGCGAAGTCGGAGGCGATCGCATTAATTGCAGCAATCAGCCGATCGCACCCTTCCGCATCCTGAGTTCCGAAGCCCTCATCAATAATCAACATTTGCAAAGCCGTGCCCGCCCGCTGAGACAGCAGTCTAGCCAGCGCCAGCCGAATCGCAAAATTAATCCGAAAAGCTTCACCGCCCGAGTAAGTTTCGTAGGCGCGAGTACCGCGAGCATCAGCAATTAAAATGTCTAAAGTGTCAATCAATTTAGTTGCTTTTTTAGAAGCAGCAGCCCGCTGAGTAATAAATTGAACGTGCAATTGATTGGCGCTCAATCTCGACAATATCTGATTGGTTTCAGCTTCGAGTTGAGGCAAAACATTTTCAATCATTAAAGCTTGAATGCCGTTTTTACCAAATGCTTGGCCCAACTCTTGATAAACTCGCTGCTGGCGTTTAGCAACTTGCATTTGCTCTTTTTGAGCTACTAGCTGAACTTGGAGATTTTCCAGATTTTGCTGCTGCTGCTGGAGGCGTCCGAGACTTCCCAAATGTTGGTCTAGCTGCTGGCGGCGGCGACCCATTTGCTGTTCGATCGCACTGATGCGAGCTGTGGGATCGGGATGTTCTTGCAATTGCTGGTTCATCGCGGAAGTTTGAGCGCTGACAGCTTGCAAATCTCGATCGCGCACTGCGATGGAATTGGCTATTTCATTAACGCGCTGCTGCACCTGCGGGTACTGCACAGTTGCCGATCGCAATTTTTCGGCGCGGGCAATCCAAAACTGCGATCGGCGCATTTCGCTGCGGACGTGTTCGTGCTGTTCCAAATTATAGCCAATTTCGGCAATGTATCTATCTAAAGACAGAATTTGCTGCTGTATTTCCGAGCTATTTTTTTGCTGTTCTAACTGTTGTTGTACGGAGGCTAATTGAGTTTGCAAATCCGGGCGGCGGGCATTAATTTTATTCCGTTTCTGCTGAGCGTCTTTGATTTGAGCTTGCTTAATTTCCGCCCACCGCAAGCGCTTTTCATCGCTGCGGGCGAGGGAGTGGCTACTATCGCTGTAATTGAGGTGTTGCAGTTGCTGTTCGATTTGCTGGAGTTCGCCCAAGTCATCGGCTGCATACTCGCCGCTACGCAGCAACCGCTCGATTTCCTCCGCGTCTTGACGCATAGTTTGCAGCCGGTTTTCGTCTTGGCTTAGTCCATCTAATTGTGCTTGCAAATGGCTGCGGCGTTCCCGCAATTCTTGGTAGGGCGCTAATTCCTCTTCTAGTTCTCGGTATTCATGTCTGAGGACTTGAATTTCGCGCTCGGAGACGGCCAACTGTTCGCGCACAACCCACAGTTGGTTCCAGATTTCCTGCTGTTGGGAGTGGTGTTTTGTGACTACCAAATTCCAGTAGTGTTCGTCTAAAGGTCGATCGCACAAAGGACAATTGCCAAAATTTGCATCCCGCACCATTAAAGGCGAATTCGATGGCTCGTTTTCTGCAAAATTCGAGGCTTTACCTTCGCCTGCGGTTTTTTCTCCTTCATGTTTCCGCAGCAGTTGCAGTTTTTGGTCGATCTCGGCGAGTCTGGTTTGATAGTCGCGGCTTTTAGCTTGCAGGTTTCCTAGAAAGTCGTGCCTTTCTTGGCCTTTTTCGCGGACTCGCTGCTGATAAACTCGCTTGTTTTCCAACTGCAAAATTTGATTGGCGATGGCCGAGATTTCCTGCTGTAATTGTGGCTGTCGCTGCTGCTGCTGAACTTGCACCTGTCGGTTGATTTCGTCTAAGCGGGCGGTTAAACCGGCGCGGGCGCGATCGAGCTTTTGTTGCTTTTGCTGCTGCTGTTGTAGCAGCGGCGAAACTTGCAGTTGCAGTTGCTCTAGTTCGTTGAGGCGCGATCGAACTGCTTGCAACTGTGCGAGTCCTTTGTCAACCTCCGGCTGCTGTTTGAGAATGTCCAGAACATCTTTTTCATCTTGTTCTAAAACCTCTAATTGAGCTTGCAACTGCTGAATTTTGCTTTGCAAAAAGCTCAGTTCTTGCCGCTGCTGTTCTTGCAATTGCTGACGCTGATTTTGGGCTTGTTGGTTAGCTTTAAATTTGCCAGCCAGAGTTTCTTCTGTGGCTTGCAAGCTGTGGAAATACGCGATGCCTTTTGTTATTTCATTTTCTTGAACAAGGAGGGCTTGCAGCTCATTTTGCTGCTGTTTGGCTGCGCTGAGTTCTTGCTGCAAGCGGCGGCATTCTTGAGTGATATTGTAGTGCTGTTGCTGGTGGCCGGCGAGGAGTTTTTGCCAGGTTTGGCGGTTGTGGTGCTGGAGTTGCAGTTGCTGCAAGTCGGTTGTGTCGGCTTGCTGCTGCTGCTGAAGCAAATCGGTTGCTTGCTGCAATTGAGTTTGTTCGGAGGCGATCGTCTCTTTTTGTTGCAGTTGCTCTTGTAAGGTTTGCAAACTCTGTTTAAGTTGATCGACTTGAGCTTTAAATTGTTTGGACGTATCCTTGGCTTGTTCGGATAAAGTATCGTATTGATCTAGTTTGAGCAGGTTGGCTAAAACTTGTTTGCGTTCGATCGGCTTTTTGAGCATAAATTCATCAGCTCGCCCCTGCCGCAAATACGCCGAGTTGATGAAAGTATCGTAATCTAGTTTGATGTGTTCGAGGATTTTTTGCTGAGTTGTTCTCAGACCTTTGTCTGTGAGCGTGCGAAAATTAAGTTTTTCCTCACTCTCGGCAGAATTCAAGCTGACTTGAAATTCCAAACTTCCCGATTGTCCGCGTCGGCGGTTGCGAATCACGCGGTAGATTTGGCCCCCGGTGGAGAAAGTGAAATCAACGCGCACATCAGTTTCGCCGATGTGGATGATATCGTCTTCCGTATCGCTGCGGCAACAGCCCCAAAGTGTCCAGCATATGGCTTCTAAGAGGGAGGATTTGCCAGCACCGTTAGGCCCGCAAATGCAAGCGGTGTGCAGGCCGCGAAAGTCTAAAGCAGCTTCGCGATAGCTGAGAAAATTTTTGAGTGTAAGTTGTATAGGAATCATTTAGGCCATCGCGCCATACAATCTATCTATAAATAACACTATTTGTACGCTGTTGCCTAGTTATTCAATCCAGATCAAGAACAATTGTCAGTGCTTCTGCAATTTCTTCCCTAATTGTCTCGGACAGGGTTCCGAGTTGTCGGACAAATCTTTGTTGCGAGACGGAACGGACTTGAAAAGTATCGGCGGCGGAGAGTTTGGCCAAGCCATTTTCTGATGTCGGTTCGAGCTGCACCATCCAATCAAGCGGGGAAAAAAGATCGTTCCATGCTGTAATTGGAACAATTACTTTGAGCCGCAAATTTCCCACTTCATCATCGCTGACAACCACAACTGGTCTAGTTTTGCCGATTTCATCTCCCACCGTTGGATCTAGTCTGACAAGCCAAATTGCGCCCTTACGCATTAGTTTTTACCCCTGCGTTCAGGTATTCTTCCTCTGAATCGAAATACGGTTCGCTGTCGGGCGACCACAAATCGTGCAGCGGCCCTCCTGGTTCATACAAAGGAACCGCTGCTTCTGCTGCGGCTCTGAGTCTCCGCTTTCTCTCAACTTTGCGCTGGGCTTTTTCTTCTATTTCTTCGCGCATCATCCGCGAAGCTGTTTCGATGATTTCTAGGCGTTCTTCTGCTGTCAGATTTTTGAGGGCTGCTAAGATTTCTGTTTTGGTCACGGTTTTTTCGGGTGGTTGGTGAGAAAGTACGATCGATCCGGGAGCATCCCGATACTCGGCAACAAACCAGATTTGTGCGGTTTTTACTGTACGGGCTTGCGACCTTACGGGTAGTTGTTGGGATTTTCAACTATCAAACCCTCACTTGTTGCTGCTGCATTCAGCTCCCCGTCAGCAGATACAAAAGTCATCGCAGGCAAACTGTTAGCTGTGCAAAGGTTATTTATGCCACAGCCTGTTGCTAGCTGCACAGCATCATAGCCTCGCAATCCGTAGGTTTCAGCTAATGCCATTGCAGAGTTAATAATGCTTTCGGTGAATTCTACAATCTGAGTATCAGGTTGTAGGTCACTCCTGAACTGATTGCACGCTGCTGTAGCATCGGTCGCATTGATACTTCTGCCGCGCGACCTTCTGGTAATTGCAGCAACAATTTCAACACTTGTAATAGCAGCAATCAATATATCGTTGTTAAGTGCAGGATCGCACAAACTCAAAACCCATGCCGAACCTATTTCATTAATGTAGCGTTTGACCAGCGCACTGCTATCTACAAAATAAATTGTCATCTAGCGGCGTTCCTCAATAATTGTCTCAGAAACAGGCTTGCCCTGTACCTGAATTAGTCGCCGTTCTGTTTGCTGACTCCCAGAAGAATGCTTGATTTTTTTTACTAAACCAGAAGTTAACAGCGCTTGGTGCAATTTTGTCCGTTGAGCAGTTTGTTCTTTCTGGGCCAGATATATCCCTATAGCGCGCTCTAGTTGCTGTAGTTCTAGCAGTTCCAGAGTGTCAAGCTGATTGAGGATTTTGTTGAAAATTCCCTGCGGCATAGGATTCTACTTTTTACGCTTGGCTAGTGTGTCTATTATACAACTATCAGACTTGCACGCTGTCACGAATATTCCGGCTTTCTGGACTTAGATTGATGGCTGAAACGACCTATTATCCTTCATCTATCGGGATTGTGCGTCCAGGACGAGTAAAGAAACCGGGTTTCTACGAAGATTTCAAACCCTACATTATCGGTCTGTGCTTATGGCGCACCCTACATCGATGATCGCATTGGCAGATTTTCCATCATCAAAAAGGGTTGACTGTATTCCTACAGCCAACCCCGCGCCTATTTATTTGTCCTGCGTTTGCTCAAACAGCAACACTACCGGGCAATATTCGGGAACGTATAGCCGACACCGACTAACAATCCCACTTCAGCTCCGTCTACAAAACCAACATTCAGTCCCGCTGTTGCTGTAAAATTTCTCGTCAGCGGCACATCTACACCCCCCGAAATCAGGAAGCCCAAAGTACCGTCATCCCCGGTAGAAATTATCACGCCAGCACCTGCATAAGGAGCAGCAGTAATCACAAAATCCTCGGTGACTTCGACGGTATTTTGAGATACAAAATCGAAGGTAACGGGAACTAGAAAAGCTAAGTCGTCCTGGAACAAAACAGTCGGCCTCACCGACAAATTGTTTGTCAAACCGATTTTGCTAATAATGGCAAATGAACCGTCGCCTAAAGCTGAATCTCCGCCAAAACCTAGATTGCCACCAATGCCGATGTAGCTGGGCCCGGAACGAGTTGCTCTGCCTGGTCGGATTTGAGTTCCTTGAGCCACTTTTTCAGTTGGTTCCGAGACAGTTGCCGGTTTTTCAGCAACTTTCGGTTGGTTTGTCAAAGCTGAGGCGGAAGTGCTGACAGGATTGCTCAACAATTCTTCTGCTGTTTTGACTTCTTTTTCTTCCTTCGTTGCTGTTACTTCCAGATTATTGCTCTGGGCAACAATTGAGGTAGGTCGATCGCTCTTTTTGGCATTCTCGACAGTGGACTGCACTTTGACGCTATTATCAGCAATTTTAGCGGTTTCTTCCGACTTTTGGGTCTCAGCAGCAATGGAGGTATTTGGCGCTGTTTCTGTCTCAGCAATTTCAGATGTTGCTGCTTCTGATTTTTCTGGTGCAGCAATAGATACTTGCAAGTTGGCTGCCGTTTCAGAGGCTGCTGGCTCTGCCGTTTCTGTTAGTTGGCTCCAACTGATTGAATCAATTTTTGTATTACTAGCGGTTGTTTCTGCGTCGGGCTTAACTGCTGAAGTTGCCGTCGGCTCAGAAATTTGGTCAATATTTTGAGCTGCGATTGTTGCAGTTGTACCGATATCCGGCAAGTTGCCAGTTTCAGCTTTCGCTGACAGGGTGCTGCAACAAACAGCTAAAGCTGCAAGATTTATTAACGCGAAAGTAGACTTGGAAAATAGACTATTCATAGAAACTCCTCAATGAAGGGTGTGTTAAAAGTGTAAGTGTTTGAGGGCGCTAGTCGAGAGCTTTGCTCAAAAAAGACACAAATATGAGTTGTGTTGTTCCTAGATTGGCATTCTACCGTTGAAGAGTCAACTCTCAAGCTGATTAGATTTAAGAACTGACGGCGGGTTTAGAGGCTAATTTAAATTTACCTATCGATCGGCTAAAAATCAATCCTAGGGGTGATTTCATCCTTAATCCTGTTTAATTGAGGAATCGATCGCGCGTCTGGCTTGCATTCTACAATACTGTACTTGGGGGCGCTGCACTCGCAGCCATGCCGGAAAAATCCGGTTTTTGAGGGCGCACCAGCTCGAAACCAAGAGACAACAAGCTTTCAACACAGTTTTGGCAGCCCCGCAGTCCAAAGCAAGTGCAGTTAAAACAACGCGATCGGCTGCTGCACAGTCCATGACAATTAATGTAGAATAATACCACCGATTCGAGAAATATTTGTGGGTCGATCGTGTCAAAATTACTGAACATTATGAAAATTGTGTAAAATTTAGTGTTCTATTTGTAAAGTTTAGCCTTCGCTTTCGCTCAGGGTCTGACCATCTAACAACAGCACGCAACTAAACAAGTAAAAAAATACAAATTATCTGATCTCAACCTGACTTTATGAGCAAAGTTCTAGTCATATTAGGCGAATTGAGCGATCGCGACATCGATTGGATGCTCGCCAACGGAACCCGCACCCAAGTCCTCCCCGGCACAACCCTGATCACCGAAGGTAAGCCCTTAGACGCCCTGTACATAGTTCTGGAGGGAACTTTGAGCGTTGCTGTATCATCTTTGGGCGACAAAGAAATTGGAAAAATTATTGCTGGGGAAGTGTTGGGCGAAATGTCTTTTGTAGACGGGAGGCTTCCTTCTGCTAGCGTCACAGCAATTGAAGAGTGCCTCATCCTATCAATTCCGAGGCGGCTGCTAACTGAAAAACTAGAGCAAGACGTGCTTTTTTCCCTGCGGTTTTATCGGGCGATTACCAAATTCCTGTCGTCGAGACTGCGGGGTACAGTCAAACGTTTCGGGGATGATACTGATTATTTAATATATCAAGATCCCGACGACGAGCGCGCCATCCCGCGAAATGTCGAAAATCCAGATTTGGCTGAATCTAGATTTCAATGGCTGTTGCAGCGTTTGAAGGGGAGTTGAAGGAAGAGGGAAGTTCGGCAACGGATTCTGTAACGGATGTAACGGATGTAACGGATTTCAGGAAGAAGGAAGAGGGAAGAAGGAAGAAGAGAAAAGAACACCTATTTCCAATTACCAATTCCCAATTCCCCATTAGAAAACATATTTTTCAGCGACGCGCCAGTAGCGGGAAAAACGCTTTAAATCAATGTAGCCATCGTAGCGGACAAAGGGTTCTGGCGGCAAAACTTCTACTGGGTGCGATCGCTTAATTTGCTGGCAAATATCCTGAAACCGAGGACTGGGACTTTCCGCAGTTACCACTTGATTTGCGCCGGATTCGATCGCAAAAGCGATAACTTCCGCAGCCACATCGCCCCGCCGAATAACTACCGGCAACTCCAGCAAACATTCGTAAATAAACACCATTCGTTTGAGACTCAACTGCCATTCATCAATGAGTGCATCATCCCAAACCCAGATGGCCGGTGCCTCTGGGTGCGCTTGAAAAGCCGGGCCTTCAGGACTCAAGCAGTCGCCGTGCAGCCAAATAATCGGATTGTTCATAAATTGCGAATTGTTGACTGTTGACTGTTGACTGTTGACTGTTAACTGGTGACTGTTGACTGTTGACTGTTGACTACTGACTACTGACAACTGACTACTGACTAATAACTTTTTAATTTCTGCGACCTTTTTTAGGGCTGTTCCAACTTTTAGAACCGCCGCTGCGATCGACCTTTTCTCCCAAAGGAAACAATTTCCCTTCCAAATATTCGTAAGTTCCCTCAAAATCGCATTGCCCATACAGAGGACAATCGCGACAATAAACCGCCTTAGTGTAACGCTCCAAATTTTCCCGATTAAAAAAATAAGGTTTGTGACTAAAAGTGCTGGCTACCCACTGCCAAGAAAGATTATTGCTCGCGGGATCTCCATCTAGCAAATGTTGCAAAAACCAGCGAGCTCCCGCTTGCCAGCGCACGCGGCGCCAGTGTACCAGATAAGCGGCCATCCACATCCGCTGGTGGTTGTGCAAATAACCAGTTTCTCGCAACTCGCGGCTGAAACTGTCGATGCAAACCAAACCAGTCGCGCCCTCGACGACATCCTGTGGCAGAGTTTCGCTGTAATCTTTAGCAGTGTAACCAGTTTTGTAGGCTTCCCGGTCTTGCCAAATCCCGTTGCCCAATTCGGCGTACAGTCGCTGCCAATAATCCCGCCAACCCAACTCGTTGACAAGTTTCACAGCATCTTCTGGATGCCCCACCTTCTCCAGCACGGCATCCCGGACTTCGGCAAGACTCAAAACGCCGTAGCGCAAATAGGGCGACAAGCGCGTTACCGCACCGTTGAGGAAATTGCGGGTTGAGGCGTAATTGCCGGGGTCAATTTGTTGCAGGGCTGTCTCGGCTGCTTTGCGCCCGCCTAGGATGGGGGGTACGCTGCTGTCCCGGGCGGCGGCTTCGGGGAACTGTTCACGCACGTAGGCAATTAATTCGTCGCGGCTGGCAAATTCCCGCTTCATGTCCTGACTCATTCTTTTCTCAAGCACCTGCTATTGTTTCTTAATGTTAAAGCTATTCGATCGGGCGTGCGGGTCGATCGCCCTAAATTGCTTTTCGCTCCTGGTAACTCACATCTTGCACATCAGCAACAGGCAAGATGCCTGTTCCACAAGAAATATTTATCTTTTGTGGAACAGGCATCTTGCCTGTTCATAAAAGGCTAATTGAGAATGGTGCAAGATCTCAGTGGTAACGTACAGTTTGCCCCAGCAGCAATTGATCGTCTCCTAGCAGCGAAAATTAGCATCAAACAGTACACTCAGGGATAGATATCATAGCAAAATCTTATGGAAACTTTTCCGGCGGACGCTCAAGCGATCGCCAGCTTAGCTAACAGACAGCAGCCAGGTACAAAACAACTGGAAAACAGCGAAATTCAAGAGTTCGATCGAGCCATGATGCGCCGCTGTATAGAATTAGCCCGCCGCGCGCTAGGCAAAACCGCACCCAATCCGCTAGTCGGTTCTGTAATTGTCCGAGACGGCAAGATTGTCGGCGAAGGGTTTCATCCCGGTGCCGGTCAACCTCACGCCGAAGTTTTTGCGCTCCGAGAAGCGGGGGAACTCGCCGAAGGAGCGACCGTCTACGTGAACCTGGAACCCTGCAACCACTACGGGCGGACTCCTCCCTGTTCCGAAGCTTTAGTTAAGGCCAAGGTGGCAAAAGTAGTGGCTGGCATGGTCGATCCGAATCCTTTGGTAGCTGGAACTGGGCTGGCCCGGCTGCGAGAGGCTGGCATTGAAGTGGTGGCGGGAGTGGAAGGGGAAGCTTGCCAGAAACTCAACGAGGCTTTTGTACACCGGATTTTGTACCGCCGGCCTTTTGGAATTTTGAAATATGCAATGACTTTGGACGGTAAAATTGCTACCAGTACCGGCCACAGCGCTTGGGTAACAGGCGAGGAGGCTCGGAGCGAGGTACACCGGGTGCGCGTCGGCTGCGATGCTGTGATTGTTGGGGGAAATACGGTGCGTCTGGACAATCCTCTACTGACAAGTCACCAGCCTGATAGGAATAATCCTCTGCGCGTGGTGATGAGTCGCACTTTGGATTTGCCGAAGTCGGCTTGGTTGTGGGAAACCTCTGTGGCGGCTACTTTGGTGCTGACTGAGCCTGGGGTTAACCGCGAATTTCAGGAATTTTTGATCGCAAAAGGGGTGGAAGTTGTGGAATTGTCGCCGCTGACGCCGACTAATGTTATGGCTTATTTGTACGATCGATCTTTTCTTTCTGTACTCTGGGAGTGTGGCGGCACTTTGGCGGCCGAGGCAATTGCTGAGGGTGCAGTTCAAAAAATTATGGCTTTTATTGCTCCTAAAATTGTCGGCGGCCAAGGAGCTCCAACTCCTGTAGGAGATTTGGGGTTTTCCGCAATGACTGATGCTTTGACTTTAGAGCGGGTTTCTTGGCGCGCAGTGGGTGCAGATTGTGTAGTGGAAGGCTATTTGAAAATTAAAGATTGAAAGTTAAAAGCGAGTCTTTTTAGTTTTTGATTTTTAACTCCTTTTATGGTTGAAATTCTGATTTGGAGTTTGATGGTTGGCAGTCTCGGCTTGGAGGCGGCGCTCGCGGGTGTAGTGGTGAGCCGCGAGCAATTGGCTGCGGGGCAAAAATGCGATGAGGAGGAGGAAGTTTTGACTCGGTACGAATCTCAAGAAGATAATTTTAATGCGCCTGAAAATGCGCGCTCGAATGGCAATCCCAAACCCGCTCCTAATGCTGTTGATTTGACGGTTTGGGAGTACAAGATTGTGCGGGCTAGCAACGATTTGTTTCGCAATCCTGCGATTTTTCACAAGCTGTGCCAGGAAGAGGCGGAAGTTGGCTGGATTTTGCTCGAAAAGCTCGACGACAGGCGGGTGCGGTTCAAACGTCCGATCGCGCTGCGGGACGCCCCGAAGCCTAATTTACCCACCTTTGACCCTTACCGCACTCATTACGGCCCGCTCTCGAATACGATGACTTGGGCTGCGGTGATCGTGTTTCTGAGTGCGATCGTGCTTCCTGCTGTTTTGGGCTATGCTTTGGTGTCTACTACTCTAACCAGAAGTCGCTCTAATTGGCCTCCGGCACCTGTTCAATCTTTGCCCTCTCCCAGGGGGTAAGAAACTAATAAGTGAAAGATCGGCCCAATGAAAGATGGAAGATGGAAGAGAGAATTGTTTGTTTTAATATCAAGTACGGTCAAAAGTTTATAATTAGGTTTGTAGTGAAGACTTAAGTCTTCTCTTCTCTTAAGAGGGTGACAACAAACAATTATATTATAAGTCATTAACCGGACAGTATCTAACTGACAAACCCGCAGAATTATTTAATCATAAAATTTTCTTTAATTCTGCATTCTGTCTTCCACCTTCAGATTTGGACTGCCTTCGAGTGTAAACCCTCATGTCATAGAAGCGGCGTGGGAGAAGGAGCGGAAAGCAATCTCAAGTCATAATTTGTATCGCCTTGAAATTGAGAAACGCGGACGAAATAAGTCCCCGCAGGCAAAGCCCCATTGCTGACAATTGTTTCTGAAGCCGTGCTTAAATTGTTAGACGAAGCAATAATATCGTCTAATCCAACTGCGCCGTTGCCGTTGATATCTTGAATTAATTCAACATCAACATCTGCACTCAAACCGTCAACAGTTACACTGAAAAGGCTGGGAGTATTGAGGATAAAACTGTAAATGTCGGCTGGTTCAGCATTTCCCACAAAATCGCTCGCAGTTTGAATTTCTGTGAGAATGCCCAGGGTTTTTGCTGCGATCAAATTGTCGGCGGGATCGGGGAGAGTGCTCAACAATCCTTCTTGTAGACCGAATTGAATGTAATGGTCGATCGCACTTCTAACTGCCCCACTATTGACTGCTGCTGCTACCAGCGGATATTTTTCTAGATAAAAGCTGGGATCGAAGAAAACGCTGGCTTTGCGGTTTTCTAATTGACCGGCTTTGAAGTAGTGTTCAAATGGGGTAAATTGATTGGTTTGAACTGCTGTCTGAACGTCTGGGTTGCTTGCTAGATAGAAACCAACATCGAAGAAAGGGTTGGGGTTGCGTCGTTCAAATTGACCGAATCTAATAAAGTGATCGGCTGCTGAAAAGCCATTGAGTTTCGCTGATACCGCTACATCTGTATTGGTGTCTAAATAATAGCTGGCGTCGAACAGGGCATTCGGGTCGCGATTTTCAAATTTGCCAATTTTTCGGTAGTGATCGAAGGGACTCGATACCGTGCCTCTGGCAACTGCTACGGCGACATCTGGGTTGTTTTCGAGATAAAATTTGCTGTCGAACAGTGTTCTGAGGGTTAGCATTATTAAAAAAATCTCTCTGGACTTTAGTCTGGAAAGTGCACGATCGAGAATCCAGTTTACATCAAAGTTTTGTTTTGTGAGGATGTCTTAATTATGGCTAAATCTGCACTGATGGCAATGCTGCGCCGCGCTGCGAGTATTGCCCAGAAATCAAGGGAAACGGGCATTCCGGCTGATGAACTGCTGGGGATGCTGAGCGCTGGCATTCCTAATTCTGCCATATCTCGTCGCCGCTTGCTGCACGGGGGTTTAGCTGCTGCAGGGGCTGTGGCTGCTGCGACTTTTACCAGGGAGGGAGGGGGAGCTTTTGCTCAACAGGGCGGACGATCGCCGATTTTGGTTGTGGGTGCAGGGATTGCGGGTTTGACGGCCGCTTATCGCTTGCGCCAAGCGGGTGTGCGTGCCGATATAATCGAGGCAACGAACCGCGTGGGGGGACGGATACGCACGGTTCCCAAGGTGGCTGGAACGCAAATTTATGCGGACGTGGGGGGAGAATTTATTGACACCGGCCACACTACTTTGATTTCCCTGGCGTCGGAATTGGGCCTGCGGGCGATCGACTTAGTTGACGTGCAGCGGGGATTTGTGAAGGATACTTTTTTCTTTGAAGGGCGCCGCTTTTCTCTTGAGCAAATAATCGCAGATTTTGCGCCGCTAGCGAGTAAAATTACTGCTGATTTGCAGGCGGTTGGCGATGAAATTAGCTATCTTGATTTTACAGAAGCAGCGGAAAGATTGGACAATCTTTCGATCGCTGAATATGTAGACCAAGCTGATACTAGCACGATTGTCCGGCAGTTACTCCGCATTGCTTACACGACTGAATACGGTCGAGATCCTGAAGAACAGTCGGCGTTAAATCTGCTGTTTTTAATCGGTTCTGAAGCGGGCAGTTTTGAATTGTACGGCAACAGCGATGAGCGTTATCAAATTGACGGCGGTAATAGTCAAATTATCAACCGTTTGGCGGGTCAATTGTCTGGTTCGATCGAGGCGGGGACGGTTTTGGAAGCGATTACTCTTTTGCCGGATGGCCGCTATCGGGTAAATTTGCGATCGGGATTAAGCGCGTTCGAGCGCACTTACGAGCGAGTTTTGTTAACTTTACCGTTCAGCACTCTGCGAGACGTTAACATTAACGTACCTTTGCCCCAACCAAAGCGTAGGGCGATCGAGCAGTTGGGTTACGGTACTAATTCTAAGTTAATTACTGGCTACCGCAGCCGAATTTGGCGGGAACTTTATCAATCGACTGCTTCTGTTTATAGCGATTTAGGATTCCAGAATACCTGGGAAGCTACGCCTTTCGCTCCTACTCCTAACGGTTTGATCACTAATTTTACAGGAGGAAAGCAGGGTTTGTCGATCGGTGCCGGAACTCCAGAAGACCAAGCACAAAGATTTTTGAACCAATTTGAAAGAGTTTTTCCCGGAGTGAGAAATTTGCGAACCGGCAAAGCTGTGCGAGCTTATTGGCCGGGAGAACGCTTTTTCAAAGGTTCTTATGCCTGCTATTTAGTCGGACAGTGGACGCAAATGTACGGGGTTGAAGGCGAACGAGTTGGCAATTTATATTTTGCCGGCGAACACACTTCGCTGGAAAATCAAGGTTACATGGAAGGCGGTTGCGAAACTGGACAAAGAGCGGCTGTTGAAATTTTGCAAGACTTGGGTTTGATACCTTCTGCTGATGCTTTGAGTGCTCGAACTGCGAGCAGTTTGAACAATCGCCGTCCGAGCCGGAAAGTTCCCGGAGCGCGGAATCTTAGGAATAGAAAGCCGAGTATTAGATAATCTCGTAAGGTGCGGCGCGCATCTAATTCTTGTGAGCCGTTGCTCCTAGCCCACCCATCTAATTCCTGTGGGGTGGGCTTCTAGCCCGCCCGAAAATTTAAATTACTCGGTGCACCATAGATAGAGATATGCAAACGTAAAAATTATGTGAATTATCATGTACAACTTCTTGCCAAAAAACATGATTTTTTTACCTTTAACACTAGCTTTATCTAGTTGGCTAATGTCGCCGATATCGGCTCGCCCTTTGCTTACCGATTTTACAAATACACTTGCTCAAAGTTCACCCGTTGATGAACCCTTTTGCTACATGAAAACCCCCGACGGCAAAACAGTAGACTTGGGCAAATTGTGCGAGAAACAGCCAGCATCGGGAACTGCCCAAACTTGCATTCCCGGTTCCAACATCGCTGCCAAAGTGTCAATTGCTGCGGCTAATTATGACGGCAACTTTTTCAGCGGTCAAGTGCTTAATCAAGGCTGCAAAACAATCAAGAATGTCAAAGTCAATTATGAAGTTTTGGATGAGTCAGGCAATTTAATTGACAACGGATTTATCTACGCTCAACCAGTTACTCTTGCACCCGGACAGTCAGCCACCTTTCGGGGTGCAGTTGTCGCGGGGGCTAAGGTGCAGGCGACTCATGCAGACGCTCAAGAATGATTGTTGAGATTTGCCCGATCGCTGATATCATGTTTTGGCTCAGATATCTGTAAAAACAGAACTTCCAGAGGTAAAATATCTTGAAAACTCGATCGACATACTGGCAAATCTTACCCTACCTCCGTCCCCAAAAACACACCATCGGTAAAGCATTAGCTTGTACCGTAGTATTTACCATATTTTGGCCGATTATAGCGTGGCTAGTTGGCGAAACAGCCAAATTTATAGGTAAAGGAGATTTACAAGGCTTCGCTCAAATTGCTGCACTCAGCGCCATTATATTTCTAATTCGCGGTACAGCCCAGTACGGTCAAGATACGCTGATGGCAAAAGCAGCTTTGACTATTGCTTTAGAAATCCGCAAAAAAGTCTACTCCCACCTGCAAAAACTCAATCTCGGCTACTTTGAAACTGCCAAAACCGGAGACTTATCCTACCGCCTCACAGAAGATATTGACCGCATTGGCGAAGTCGTAAATAAATTTTTTCATCAGTTGATCCCTTGTGTTTTGCAGCTAATTGCCGTCCTGGGATATATGATTTATCTCAACTGGCAATTAACTTTAGGTGCATTAATTATTGCACCGCTGATGGCTATCTTAATTGGCTGGTTTGGCGAAAGACTGCTAAGTTACTCACGGCAAAGTCAAAATCGCATCTCTGATTTATCCGCTTTGCTGACAGAAGTATTCAGCGGCATTCGTTTAATCAAAGCATTTGTGGCTGAAGACTACGAAATTGCCCGCTTTGCAGAAGAAGCAGAACAAAACCGCCGCGCAAAGTATTTGTCAGAACGAATAAAAGCACTTCAGTTCGTTGTAGTTGGTTTTCTGGAAGCGATGAGCGTGATTTTGCTCTTTTTCCTGGGAGGTTGGCAAATTTCTCAAGGAAATCTTACAGGTACTCAATTTATAAGTTATATCGCAGGGGTGGCACTTTTAATTGACCCGATCGCCATTACAACTGCTAATTACGGCGATTTTAAGCAGGGAGAAGCATCGAGCGATCGCATTTTTGAACTATTAGCAATTGAACCAACAGTAGTTGAAAAGCCTGGGGCAATTGAACTTCCCCATGTTACAGGCAAAGTCGAATATCGCAACATTAATTTTGCCTATAACTCAGAGACGCCGATTTTACAAAATATGAGTTTACTGGCACTTCCGGGAGAAATGATTGCCCTCGTGGGTGCATCCGGTGCCGGCAAAACTACTTTAGTAAATTTGTTACCGAGATTTTACGATCCGCAAGCGGGACAGATTTTAATTGATGGGATTGATATTCAAGATGTGACATTATATACGCTGCGTCGGCAAATCGGCATTGTGCCGCAAGAAACGATTTTATTTTCGGGTACAATTGCTCAAAATATTGCTTTTGGGCGATCGTATTATGAACTAAAAGATGTTCAAAAAGCTGCTGAGATTGCCAACGCCCATCAATTTATTAGTGAGTTTCCCGACGGTTATCAAACTTGGGTGGGGGAAAGGGGTGTAAACTTATCTGGCGGTCAAAAACAAAGAATTGCGATCGCCCGTGCAGTTTTGCTCGCTCCGCGAATTCTGGTACTTGATGAAGCTACATCGGCGCTGGATTCGGAGTCGGAAGCTTTGGTACAGGAAGCGTTGGAAAGATTGATGCGCGATCGCACTGTGTTTATTATCGCGCACCGCTTGGCTACTGTACGGAAAGCCGATCGCATTTTAGTTTTGGAAAAAGGCAGAATTGTAGAATCTGGCACGCACGAGGAGTTGCTGGAAAAGGGATCTCGATATGCTGGCTACTACGCTCAACAGTTTAGTCAGTAGGTACGTTACAAACCGGGTTTTTAGCCGTTTCTGCTGGCCTCAACCAAGTATTCTGGAAAAAACCCGGTTTCTTGTTACCCGCGCGCACTTCGACAAGAAACCGGGTTTTTGGCCGAATCTGCTGACCTCAACGAAGTATTGTCGAAAAAACCCGGTTTCTGACTACCCGTGCGTAAGTCCTAATCTAGCAAAAATTTCATTCAAAAGCCTCTCTCGTCTCCAAAGACAATTGATCTCTGACTAGCATAAAGTCGTCAGAAAACATATTCAAACTATCAAAAAAAGTTTTCCAAGGCTTTTCTGGTATAATCACAAAAACTTCAACTTCTTCGCCCACCGATCCAGGCGGCACTTGAATTTCAAGTTTATTTCCTGCCAGAACTTTGGTTGTAATCCGTATTGCTGACTGCATACTTCCTCCTTTGCGACGATTAATTTTCCACAGCCCCTAAAGCTTTGAGCGTGGCTTTCTCAACTTCAGTTAAACCCGTAACGCCCGTGATATTCATCTCCTCATAAGGTCTATCACTTTTAAGTATTTTGAGGCACTCACCCGTCTCAACATCCCAAAGTATAATTGTGCCATCCCGACTACAAGCAGCAATAATTTTTTCATTTGAACTGAAGGCAACTGAGTTAATTCTACTGGTATGACCTTGCAAAATTTTTAGACATTCACCTGTACGGATATCCCATATTCTTACCGTTCCATCTACACTTCCACTAGCAACTATTTCACCAGAATAACTAAAGGCAACTGAACGTATCCAATCAGTATGCCCATGCAAGATTTGGAAACATTCACCACTGCGGACATCCCATAGTCTTATTGTTCGATCGATACCTCCACTGGCAAGTATTTCACCGTTATGGCTAAAGGCGATCGCCCGCGCCCAACCCGTATGCCCCTGTAAGATGTGGAGGCATTCACCAGTATGGATATCCCACAGCCTCACCGTTCCGTCAAAACCTGCACTGGCAAATATCTCGCCCAAAGGACTGAAAGCAGCCGAGTGTACAGAATTGTTATGCCCGTGCAACGTTTTGAGGCATTCGCCAGTACCGATATCCCACAGCTTCACCGTTTGGTCATAACCTGCACTGGCAAGTATTTCACCATTTGGACTGAAGGCTATCGATCGTGTTTCATTGCCAAATTCTGGCAAAGTATGAAGGCATTCACCACTGCGAATATCCCACAGTTTCAGTGTTTGGTCATAACTAGCGCTGGCAAGTATTTGACCCGAAGGATTGAAGGCAACTAAGTTTACCCGATCGAGATGCCCGTGCAAAATTTGGAGGCACTCACCGCTGCTGACATCCCACAGCTTGACTGTTTGCGCGTCATCGCCGCTGGCCAGCCTTTCACCGTTGGGACTGAAGGCGATCCACCTTACTTGATTGCTATGCCCTTGCAGTGTATTCAAGCATTCACCGCTGTTGATATCCCACAGCTTCAGCGTTTTATCGTAACTGCCGCTAACAAGTATTTCACCCCCAGGATGGAAGGCAACTGACCCTACTCGATCGTTATGCCCTTGCAAAGTATTCAAGCATTCACCGCTGTTGATATCCCACAGTTTTGCTGTGCGATCGTGACTGCCACTTGCAAGTATTTCGCCATTTGGGCTAAAGGCGATCGACTTTATTTGATCGAAATGTCCCTCCAAAGTTTTGAGACATTCACCGCTACCAATATTCCACAGCTTCACTGTTTTGTCGCCGCTGCCACTAGCAAGTATTTCACTAGCAGGATGGAAAGCTATTGAAAACACGGTTTTAGTATGACCGTGCAAAATTTTGAGGCATTCACCAGTACCGACATTCCACAGCCTTACTGTATTGTCGCCGCTGCCACTGGCAAGCATTTCATCAACAGGATGGAAAGCAACTGAACATACAACTTTAGTATGACCCTGCAAAATTTTGAGGCATTCACCGGTGCGGATATCCCATAACCTTATCGTGCGATCGAAACTCCCGCTAGCGAGTATATTTCCATCGGGATTGAAGGTGACTGACATTACTGATTCGGTATGTCCCTGGAAAACTTTTAAACATTCACCAGTCTTGACATCCCATAACTCGATCGTTTTGTCATAACTGGCGCTAGCAAGTATTTTGCCGTCAGGACTGAAGGCGACTGACTCCACCACGTTGGTATGTCCTTTACAGGTCAATATTTCTCTGCAACTGCTAGCTTCCCACAAGCGAACTATGCTATCAGTATCACCTGTAGCTAACAGTTTCCCATCAGGGCTAAATATGACCGATCGCACGCTGCTGAAGATTTTAGTAAAATCAGAATTAGCCAAATTAGCTTCAGCAAAGTTGACGCGACGCAGCGTCGCATTTGTAAAATCAGCGCCTAAAATAACCGCACGAGAAAGGTCTTTTGCTTCTAACGCAGTGCGATCGATTTTCACCAACAGCGTCGCCGCATTCCCTCCCACATAACCTACCTCACTTTCTGTTTTTCCCCGCGTTGCTTCCACAATTTCCAATAATTTCTCCGTAGCTGCCCCTACATCGAGGCAGGGCCGGCACGAGGACACCGCCCCTACCATTGGTAACAACAAATCCATCACTGCTTTTGTCAGCGGCGCGTGTCCAAAACTCTGACGGAGTTGCCCTACATCTTCAGCAACAAATCCCTGCAAAGCTGCTATAAGTTCACCCTTATTTCTCTTCTGGGCTTGCAATGGACAATAATTAGACCAAGTGTATTCTTGAGGCGCTGCATTAGCATCTAAACAAGACTGTTCCGGCGCAACTAATTCGGTAAAATCTGCGGCCAAAACTCCCAATTCCGCTGCAAATTTATAAGCGACAAAAAACTCTAACAACGAACGGTGCGCCGGAGCATAATCGCCATCTGCATTGCGGATTAGCATCGTTTGACCCATCATGTCGTAGTGCCAGTGGTCTAAGTCTTTTTCCTCTTGTACGACGGAACCAAACAGGCCTCGAATGCGATCGGGAAAACTGCGATAATTGATACTCATTTGGTTGGTAGACAGCATTTCCCAAGACAGTTCGCACAAAAAGTAAAGCTTATCTGCTACAGAAGTAAAAGTACGTTCTGCTTTGATATCTCTCTCTATCTTCCGCCGCACCGCATACAGATAAATCCGCGACATATCGACTGGTTTTCCAGCTTCAATATCGGGCAATGCTTCCAAAATTAACTCGGTCATCACCGGGCGACGCGCTAAATCCAATAACTGCGGGTTTCCCATCACTTTTTCGACAGTCGCGGCTTCTGTTTGAAATGACAGCGCTTGCCCAATTTGCTCGTCGTTAAATTTCTCTAATTCTAAGACTTCAAATTGGGGAGTTTCGCCCGTTAAAATGGTTGTTGATGCTTGCAGTTCTGCATTGAACAATGCCCGTCCTTCCTTGCCTTCAGGAAAGTGTTCGGTACGGCAAGTGAGGATGACTTTTGCGCCGGGAACGACGGCTTTTGCTAGTTCCCAGAAGTTGTTGATGGTTTCCTGCCGATCGCACTTGGCGGCCATTTCATCAAAACCATCGAAAATTAGTAGAAATTTGCCCATGCGATTCAGTTGTTCAAAAGCCGAATAACCCGCTAAAGGTATCTCGTGTTTCCGAAAGAAAAACTCGGAAAACAGCGACTCGACACTAACTGCTTTGGCGTAATCTCGCAAAGGAATTACTAACGGTAAACGCGGACGTTCTAAACCGCGCTTTTGAGCCTCTCGATAGCGTTGCAATGCCATCCAAGCATAGTGCATCGCAAACCAAGTTTTCCCGGTTCCAAATTCTCCTAAAACTGAAATATGTTCTTTTACTGGGTCATTCAACCAGAGGTCAATATAACCTTCAATCCAGCCATCTCGCCCGTCATAATGACTCACGCCTATCTTGCGGTGAGTATCGGGGTCAATTTCTTCTTTTGTACAGGCTAGCGGCACATATTTGGTATCAATTTCTCGGCTGGTAATTTCTGTTTCTAGCCAATCCAGATAAGCGGTAAAATCGGCATCTTGGTCGAGTAATTCATCAAACGTATAGCAAGCTAAATTACGATTTTCGGCTTTCTCTACCTCATCCCGCGCGGCGCGACTGATGCGGCGGGCTGTGACTAACCACCCTTCATCGGTGCGCTGTTTTTCCACCGAGTCGCGCAAGGCTGAGATGTCTCTGAGTCCCGCTTCTCCAGCAATTCCGCGCACTAAAATGCGATCGTACCGATTGCGTCTAACCGGGACATTGATAATCCATTCAAAATAGTTATCTTCCGAGATTTGATAGGTTTCAAACTTATAACTTAATGTTTCAAACCAACCACGAACTTGTTGTGATAAAATAAAAGCTTGAGACTTTTGAATATTCGTTGATGCTGCGGGAAGTGCGGGATAATCTTCAGCTTCCAACCGCGCAAATTCGGTGCGAATTCCTTCGATAGTGGGGAGGCGTTCGATGCGATCCATTACCATAGATAGGCGTTTTTGCAAAGAGGCGATCGAATTTCCCATCATCACATCTCCCAGCGTCCGCGTCCGCTTTGCTACTTCCATAAACACGGCCGCAAATGCCATGAATTCCCGTCTGGGGTCAATGCCTAAATCTCGAATTTCTTTGCCTAAAGCACTCTCATTCAGATATTCATCGCCTGCTTTAATTAAAATGGCTGGGCTATCGGACTCGAAGGCTTTGCGAAATGCTGATTCAATCTCTTTTTGGCGAAACAGTTCTAAAATCTGCTTGGGTTTGCCAGCGCCGTATTCTACTAAAGTATAAACATAAACTCCGCTAAAATCTGCGGGCGGAGCATCGGGGTCAAGGTTAAATTTTTTTAAGATTTTGATGACAGTTTCGTTGCGTTGAAACTTGTCTTTGATAGTGCCGAAGGGAATTGTAGTCAGGAGGCTGATAACTAAGTCGAGACTAATTAACATGATTTAGGCTTTCCTGTTTTTCCGGGGAAGTAATGCTCAAATCTAGAATCGGTAGGCTGTGTCCCTGAAATGCGCTGCGGGCGATCGCAAACTGCTCTATTTTTATGTTAACAGGATTTACGCGCTCCGACTAAAGAAACCGGGTTTTTACCGAATCTGCTGGTAGGAGCGAAGTATTTTCCTAAAAAACCCGGTTTCTGACCCACCCTTGGTAAGTTATATCTAGTTAATTAACTTAGCATATTTTAGAAAAATTGACAACTATAAAACACCGAAAAAACCGACACATATGGTAGTATAAATAGCTCTAAAATTAGTTGTTATATCATAGTGCAAAAGTTAAAATATAGATAACTAACAAATAAATTTTGCGGTCTATGAAAATACAATCTTCTGTCTTAGTCCACCTGGGATTTGGCAAATATGTACGCTCCGATCGAGTAACAGCAGTAATACCAATTGAAGATGAACGGGGGCCTGGTAGGCGCACTTTTGTGCATATAGACGGCGAAGCAGACCCGATCGTTGCTTCGCGTGGTGAAGATACGATCGTGCGCGATTTGGTGCAGGAACCGCGCGAAATAACTCAAGCTCGGCAGCAACAAGAAATTCTGCAAGATTTGCTGGCAGATTTGAGCAATGTTAACGTCACCGTGCGCCGCATCAGCCGCGATGAAGGCGGACTCGATCTCGAACTTTTAGAGCGCCGAATTCGCCAAATTTTAGACGCATAAAAATTAAAGACCGCCCGGGCGGTCTTTCTTATTTTTTGGGTCGCTAAAAGTTTTAAGTTACGGGTTTCAATGTAATTTCGATGTCCGCTAAACCAGTGAGTTTTTCTACCACGGGCTCTTCTTCAACTCGCGGTACAAAAATAGTTAAACCTCCCGGAATGCACTCAATAGAAACCGGAGTCATGCCGAAGATTTCCCCGTCTACAACCACTTTTTGAGGCGGATCGGCACTAATAGTTACTTTTTTTGCCCGTAAATAACCGATGTCGTCGCGATCGGTAGGATTGCCGCTCAAAGCTGTTTGCAATAGATGATAAGAAGCTGCGATCGCCCCAGCTTTATTCTGAGGCGCCACCAGCGTCACATCCAGCAAGCCGTCATCAACAATAATCCCGGCAGGCCCTTGAGCTAAAATGGAAGTAGCCGGCGCTGCATTCGCCACCGTCACCGCCACAGCAGTAACGCTGATAATTTTATCTTCGGTTTCGATTTCCGCTTCAAACCTTTCTAAATTGTTTAACTGTTTAATTCCCGATAAAATGTAAGCCAGCATTCCCCAGCGATTCTTCATTTCGCGATCGGCTAGTTCGACAGTTTCCGCCTCAAAACCCACTCCAGCCAACAAAACCATCGGCATTTTACCGTTGCAAATCGCCGCATCTACCACCCGCGTCAACCCTCCCAAAATAGTTTCGCAGGCGGTGTCAATAGTATTGGGAATGTCTAAAGCATTAGCAAAAGCATTAGCAGTTCCCCGCGAAATAATTCCTAAAGGAATATTTGTGCTGACAATCGCCCCAGCGACCGCGGATAATGTGCCGTCGCCCCCGGAAGCAATAATTGCCTCAACTCCCCTAGCAACTGCTTCACGGGCGATTTGATCGGCGTCTAATTCTGGGGTTGTCAGCCGAATGTCTAAGTCAATAAAAGGCTCTAAAAGTTCCTGAATTCTAGCTAAGTCTTGGTCGGGGTCGCTGTTGCCGGCGACGGGATTAAAAATTAGGCAAGCTGAACGTTTCATATTTGGTAATAGGTAATTGGTAATGGGTAATGGCTGAACTGAAACCCTCGATTTTTTTTCGTTGGTATCGAAGTTTCGATCCCCCTAAATCTCCATTAATAAGGGGAGTAGGGGTTGACTGTGAGTGTTCTTGTCCCCCCCTTATTAAGGGGGGTTAGGGGGGATCAAGACTCAACTATAACCCTGATTTAGACATGGTTGTAACCTTAAGTTTACACACGTGCAAGGCCCGCCAAACTCCGACAACAACCCTCACCTATTTTTCAAAGGCTTAATTAAGACTTGACAAAAGTCCACTCTAAGACTTCGCGCGGAGCTTTGTGCAGCGCTTCTTTGATTTCCTCGTTGCTGTCGAACTGGACTCGATCCAAATGGCACGCTTCGACGTTCACAGTAAACTTATCTTCTTCAAAAGGCCAAGGAGTTACAGTCACGAGTTCGTTGCTGTTCTGTACAATATCGTAGCGCTTGCCGTCGGGGCCGACACTAATTTCTAAAGCTCGTTCGCCGGCGGGTAACTCGCGGCTGCAAAGAATTAATGATAGCCGATCGCACCACTGGAAAAAAGCATAAGCTGATTCGGCCTCTTCTTTATAAATCTTCAACTCCTCGCGCCATTTTTTTTGATTTTCCAGTTGTTCGTCCAAAAACTCGTCGAGTTCCTTCGACTCTCCCCGCTTTCCTTCAGTGAGAAAGCTCATGTGCATAGAAATCAGCATTGCTACCCACCTACCGCGATATAGCGCATTCTGCGTCATGGCTTTAATTTTCGGCAGAGACGTTTCCGTCTGCAAGGTAAAATCTAAGGGCGCGCCCGCTTCAGTCAATATATGTTCTTCCCACTCTTTCTCCAAATCGTCGTGATGCGAAATCGCCGCTATGGTTTCGTACAAGCGAATAGGAGATTTCGAGCGCTTCCAGTGTCCGCCAAGTTGGGCCGCGAGCAAAGCGTGGGCGCGGTGGTAAATAATTTCCCAGCCAGTAGGGGTTAAGTTAGCAATCATTGAATTTTTGTCCTGAATTAAGTTGATACGAGTATTTTGTGCGAGCATTCGGCTTTCGATCTCCCCCAGCCTAAAAAAGGGGGGAACCGGAATCGGTCAAAGTCCACCTTTTTAAGGGCGATCGAGACTTACAGAAAAACGAAAGTTAAATCACAAAAGGTTCGATCGAGATCTCCTGCCATTTCCCCTCAAATCGTTCGACAACCAAAGGTCTGACTCTAAATTTGGGGGGACACCCGTCGAGAACATCAATCCGCAAACACGAATAAGGACGGCGTTTGTGGGAACCTTGGCCGCTGCGGCCGACAAATAACAAAGATTCCGCTATCCGCCGATCGCCTTTTTGCGATCGCCCGCCCTCACGCGCCAACCGATAAGCTTCTGGACTCGATGGTTCCTCCAACACCGGCCCTTCCGGGCGCTGGCGGCGGAGACTGTGGCCGCTTCCCCCGCAGACAATCCAATTAATCCCAGAGTCGCCGTGGCCCGTATCCCCAGTCCGCAGGTATTCCAAACAGTGAGCGTGGCCAGTCAGTACCAAATCTACTAGCGGACGACCGCGCGCCGCCCCCCCAATGGCATCGGCCACCCCGTCGAGCACCTCGCGCAATCGCAACCGAACCGCCAAAGTTTGAGCTTGATTCCACTTTGTCGCCTCGGTCACGTAGGGGGGATGGTGCAGGTAAATTACCCGCCCCCGCACCTCGGAATCGCGCCAAGAGTCAATCAGTCTTTTTTTCAGCCATTCGAGCTGTTCAACGTCAGTGGCGGCTGTTTTGTGGGACGACAGTTGTTTGTCAATATCCATCAACATTTCGTCAACTTGCTCTAACTTGGCGGCCAAGTCGTCTAGCTGTTCGGCTTCCTCGGGAATTTCGGGGTTGAGCCGATCGCACATTTCGAGCATTGCCAATTTTTCTTGTTCCAACTTCTGCCGATCAAATTCCAAATTCTGGCGGCGAATGTCGCCCTGTTTGGTTTTCGGGATCGGTAAGGGCTCGTTGAAGGTGTTGGAGTCGAGGGCGAAAAAGTCGATGCCGCCGCTGCGGAACGTGTAATAGCGGTTGGGTAAGCGGGTAAAACGTCCGGGTTGGTAGCGGATGCAGCGGCCTGTGCTGGTGCTGGCGGTGTAGTGGGCGTCTAGGTGGCGATCGAGCTCTCCCGGCATTTTGTGAGCTTTGAGGTAGTCCAGAAAGGCTTTGGCGTAGGTATTTCCGCGATCGGAACCGTGCCAGCCGACATCGAGATCCAACTTGGCACCCAACAGCCGCCGCAGCGGCAAAGCTGTCGCTGAGAGAAGGCCGTAGACTATCGGCAAGTCGTAATAGTCGTGGTTTCCTGGTACGGGCAAAAACGGAAAATTAAACACCATGCGATCGTAGGCAATCCGAGAGGGATGCTCGCCCCCGACTATAAATTCTCGGTAGGGGCGAATAAAGTTTTGCAAGTAATATTCGCTGGAACCTACGAGATAAACGACATCGCCGGTGTGGAGGACAAAACGGCAATTTTCGCGCTCGGAGACCATCTGTTCGGCAATCTGCCGCTGGGGATTGTGCCCGCGGTGGTTGCCCGTGCCGCTGTCGCCTACGACTAAAAACGAAAACTCTGCAGAGTCGGTGGTTGGAGATGCCAAAACTATCCGAGTTTGGTCGATTCCCCGATCGACGATCGACTGTTCTTGCCACCGCACCCGCTCGTTCATTTTGCGGATTTTGACTTTTATTTGCGGGTCGGAAACGAATTTCAATTCACCTCTTCTCCAAAATTGCTGAGTTCCTAGTTAATAGTGTAGCGATCGGTCGAGTTTTTACATCTCTCTAAAAGCTGAAAATCGACGCACGGGTGGTCAGAAACCGGGTTTTTGACGACAATACTGCCTGACAACTGACATATTACACGATTCTCAATCAGCCTGTTATGGGCGGGTTCTGGGGTTCACCCCACAATAAAATTCACTCTTTGTGGAACAGGTCGTCGGGCCTTTTAAGCGAGAATGGTGCAATATGTGAGACGATCGCACTCTCCGACTCCAAGCGCGATCGAACCCTACACCCTGCCCCAAGTGGGCAACATCAGATAGAACGCAGTAAACAAATATAAAATGGAAGCAATACAACTGTCTTTGTTCTCAAATGAGTCAGAACCAATTCCTGCCAAAAAGCAGAAGAAAGCAAAATTAGGGCGTTACGAACGCATCCAACGCGAACTAGAAGCAAATGACTGCGACCCCTACAAGATATTCATTGATGTTGAATCTCAGTCACTGCCAAAATCAGACTATACATTTGTCGATCTTTTTTGCGGTGCGGGCGGCATGAGCCAAGGTTTATTGCAAGCAGGTTTTCGACCAGTAGCAAGTGTTGAAATTAATGCGATCGCCTCGGCAACTCATACAAAAAACTTTCCCGATTGCCATCACTTGTGCGACGATATAAAAAACTTAAATCCCCAAAAGTTGCTCGCTGAAATTGGTTCGCCAGAAGTTCATGTTGTTGTAGGCGGGCCGCCGTGTCAAGGCTTCTCAGTTGCAGGAAAACGCGACCCCAACGACCCTCGAAATCGCCTATTTAGAGAGTTTGTCCGCGGAGTCTCTGAAATACGTCCTTGGTATGTTGTCATGGAAAACGTACCCGGAATATTGACTATACAAAAAGGAGCTGTTAAGCAAGCCATTTGCGAGGCTTTTCAGGAAATTGGCTATCCCCATATGTCCGTTGCTGTTCTGGAATCACCCGCGTATGGAATCCCACAAATCCGCCCGCGAGCCATTTTTATTGCCAATAGATTTGGGCTGCCAAACCCCTATCCCAAGCCGCAATTGTTACCAGAACAATACAAAGCGATTGAGTCAGCAATTGATGATTTAACAGAGTATACTCCCATAGCAGAAATTAACCACGAATGGACTCGTCATTCTGTTGAGTACATGGAAAGACTTGCTCAAGTTCCACCAGGCGGTTCTTTGTATGAAAGCTACGCCGATGCTTTCAAGCGACAGTATCCGGGAAAACCGAGTATGACTGTTAAGGAAAATCACGGCGGCACTCATATTCATCCTTATCTCAACCGCGTTATTTCAGCTCGTGAAATGGCTAGATTGCAAACTTTCCCGGATTCATTTATTTTTGAAGGTTCTATGAAAAAGGCAATGTGGCAAATTGGAAATGCCGTGCCACCCCGTTTAGCAGAGTGTATCGGCTTGGCACTTATTCCATATTTGGCCGATATTACTTTGAACAAAGCTAGCAAAGTTACTATGAAATTAGCCTTTTAATTAGCTTGTTGCTCATCAATCTGATTGATTGTTAATTCTTCGTCCAATCGTTGAGCAAATATTTGGAATAATTTGATATCTTCCGCTGAAATATCACCCTCAATTTCCTCATTTTGAACTAACAGAATTTCTCCTCTACCGTCTTTAGCAGTAATTCTTATAATTTGCCCTTTCATCCAGAGCCGATATTTTTCTCCTTCATAACATCGACCGCCTTCTGGTGCAGGTTCTCCTATTTTTTGCACGGCTTTTTTCGCAGTTTCTATTACAAAATCACAGTATTCATAGAAACGAACTTTACTAGCGAATTCGTGTACCCTATTATTTTTCTCTAATCTTTCAATAATTTCGGCAACATTATGAGGAGGGTTTTTTAGATCCTCAACCTGCTGCCGAATTACTTCGACCATCGACTCGGGATCGTTATCGAAAAGCTCAGTTAGAAATACATCCGGGTGCTGTGCCTCAATGCCATAAGGTTCCAAAGCCTCCTTTGGGAAATGTTTGAGGTTATCTGTAACGATGACCTTAGCATTTGCTACAATCGCAGCAGCTACAACATGACGATCGCCCGGATGATTTGTCATTGCTTCCACCAAACTTGCAGGCACTTCGATAATTCCTTCAGGAAAGGTGTTCTTTATCACCTCCTGAAAACGTGCTGCTTTGACCTCTGTCATTCTTCCTTTTTTTACCAGATTGCGGGTAGCACCATCTAAAATTTCTTGTGAAAAGTGAACCTCGTATAACTCAGCCTCAGCAGCACGTAGTAGTGTATCGCATAAAGGCATAGGGAAGATGACACAGGAGTCTAGAATAACGGATACGACTTCCATTCTACTCCTGAGTTATTGGGTCAACACCAGCTTCGTAAAACCCCTCATCCTGAATAAATTGGGTTAATTCCTTTAGTCCTTGGCGACGTTTCACTTGACGCTGTTCTTTGTAGTTAATTACATCTTGAAAAAGGACACGCCGATGTTTTCCTACTTTACTACAAGGAATTTCTCCCCGATCTAGTAACTTGACGAGAAATGGTCGCGATACATTAAGGATATTAGCTGCCTCCTGCGTTGTCAACTCGCAATTGTGAGGCATCAGAGAAATAGCTTGACCTGATGCCATTGCACCTACAATCTGACGCAAAAAGTTGTAGACTGATTCGGGAAGCAGGATCTCTTCTCCGTTACTTCCGACTAATTTTGGCTGTGCAGACTCTCTGCTCAGTATTTGCTCTAACTGAGCTATTGATTCCTTTTCTTGTTCTTGAACCAAAACTGACTCAAGTGATGTTTTTTGGTTCAACATAATTAATCTCTTGTTTGATGTGATTGTTTTTGAAGCACAGAGTAAATATGGTGGTATAAGTTGGTATAATCAGCGGTTTAAACCGCTGATTATACCAGACCCCGTTTTATTGGTCAGCAGACAGAATCTGCGATCGGGCAAAACCTGTGCACCCATTACTGGAAGGGTATGTAAGTATTGGGCCGGCATATACTTGGTTGTTTCCTTCACGATAACACTTACCGTGCCATAAACGCAATATCCGAAACAAACGAAATATTCAAATTCCCCAAAGGGACAGTTCGATCGCCCGAAATTCCCCATCCCGACTGAAGACGGATGCCTCGCAGAGGTACAATAGGACGATCGCATTCCCCAACTCCCACCGTGATAGAGCGCTACACTTTGCCCGAAATGGGCAACATCTGGACTGAAACCGCCAAGCTTAAAACCTGGCTGCAAGTAGAAATCGCTGTCTGCGAAGCTCAAGCCGAACTCGGCTACATCCCCGCCGCCGCAGTCGAAGAAATCAAAGCTAAGGCTAATTTTGACCCCAAACGAGTCCTCGAAATTGAAGCCGAAGTCCGCCACGACATGATCGCCTTCTTGACAAATGTCAACGAATATGTAGGCGATGCCGGCCGCTACATTCACCTCGGCTTAACCAGTTCCGATGTGCTCGATACTGCTTTGGCGCTGCAATTAGTCGCTAGCGTCAATATCTTGTTAGAACGTGTCGAAGAATTGAGTCAAGCTATTCGCTATCAGGCTCAACAGCATCGCAATACCGTCATGGTGGGCCGATCGCACGGAATTCACGCCGAACCCATCACCTTTGGCTTTAAACTAGCAGGATGGCTGGCAGAAGTCTTTCGCAACCGCGCCCGATTGGTGAATTTGCGATCGTCCATTGCAGTCGGCAAAATCTCCGGCGCAGTCGGAACCTATGCTAATATCGATCCGCGAATTGAAGCGATCGCCTGTCAAAACCTCGGACTCGAACCGGATACTGCATCCACTCAAGTCATTTCGCGCGATCGACACGCCGAATACGTCCAAACCTTAGCACTCTTAGCAGCATCGATCGAGCGTTTTGCAGTAGAAATCCGCAACCTGCAACGCACCGACGTTCTCGAAGTCGAAGAATTCTTTTCCAAAGGGCAAAAAGGCTCATCCGCCATGCCGCACAAACGCAACCCGATTCGATCGGAAAGACTGACAGGAATGGCGAGAATCGTCCGCGCCAACGCCGTCGCAGCCTTAGAAAACGTGGCGCTTTGGCACGAAAGAGACATCTCTCACAGTTCCGTAGAACGGATGATTTTGCCCGACAGTTCCACTGTCACCCACTTCATGTTAGTAGAAACCACAGACTTAGTAAAACACCTGCTAGTCTATCCCGAAAACATGAAGCAAAACATGAATCTTTACGGCGGAGTCATCTTCAGCCAGCGCGTGATGTTAGCCTTAGTAGAAAAAGGCACGAGTCGCGAAGACGCCTACAAAATTGTGCAATCTTGTGCTCACGAAGCTTGGAACAAACCGGGCGGCAATTTCTACAATTTAATTGCTAAGGACGATCGGGTAACAGCTAAGATGACGACCAAAGAAATTGATGATTGTTTCGATCCGCAGTATCAATTGAGGCACTTAGATTTAGTGTATCAGCGGTTGGGAATTTAAAAATCTTTTGAATTTCCGACTTTGGATCTGGATAGTGTAGGTTGGGTTGAGGAACGAAACCCAACTCTTCTAACTAAAATAAGGTGTTGGGCTCTAGCGTTGCGTAGGGTTCGCTTACACTCAACCCAACCTACCCAACTCAATAAGACTAAAATAAAGCGATCGGTGATATGGTGCTTTGGGATGAGAGTTTTAATAACTGGCTTTGAGCCAAATGATGATGGTTTGAATGCCTCAGAGTTGGTTGTGGTGTCGTTACGCGACAATCCTACTCAGGAGATCGGTCAGTACGTTGATTGCATTGACTTCAAGATTCTGCCTGGTAATACCAACACCCTCGGACACGTAGTTGATGAAACTCTCAAAGCATTTTCACCGGATATTTGTATTGGGATCGGTCAGGCGCGGGATTACAACAAAATAGCTATTGAGCGAATGGCAAAGAATTTAAGATATTTTGTGACTTTGGATGCAGCAGGAAACGCACCCAAGGGAAAGCCGATTGTCCCCAATGCTCCTATTGCCTATTGGGATTGTCTAGCAGATCCCGAAGATTTGGTTTCCCTGTTAGAAAGCCACAACATTCCAACTAGGATTTCAAATGATTGTGGAACTCATCTATGCAATCAAGTTTTTTATCACTTTCTTCATTGGAAGGAGATTCATAATTCTGATATGAAGGTTGGTTTTATTCACATTCCAGCATTGCCGGAGCAAGTCATTAAATACTGGTCAGAGTCACCATTTATGCCAATAGAAATGACCCGTAAAGCTCTGTCCCTAATTATTAGTAGGCAAATTCAGTCTGTCGATCCAAGTCTATACGTGGGTTAATAAAGCCCATGCACGCCGACCGCCGAAAGTTTTTTTGTCTAGTAGCAATTTCAATAGCCGAACCCGGACTTGGTATTACCAATCCTCATGCGGTAAGGACATAAATTGCATCTTTGCCAAGACAGGATCTAGTTCAGAGGACTCTTCAGAATAGACTTGATTTAGTTTGCTCAAAATTCGAGATCGGTTGTGTCGCTGCAGATACGCCTGCAATGCTTTTGTATAAAGCTCACTGCGCGATAACCCTAACTGACTAGCCAAAGCCTCGGCTTCTTCAAAAACTAAATCTGGAAGTGAAATTGCAGTTTTCATAGCTCCCCTTGCTGTCACGGTGACATCATAACATTGGTTATAGCATAGAACAACGACCTCAATCTACTTTTTAACACTCACAATCAGAACAGCTATGAAATTTAAACGTTTTGGAAAATACCCGATCGCATTTATGCTAGTGTTGCTATGTGCGATCGGTCTGCACCATACAACATTTGTCCGCGCCCAGGAGCCGCCACAAGTGCAAATTACCCAACCAGGAACAAACCCAGTAGTACCTGAAAGTATTTTCATGAGTCAACTTCCCAGTGGGGCGCGACTGGTTGATATCCGCACCGTAAATCCCAACATTCGCCTCGATATCCGATACGCCACTACTAACAACTTTTTGAAACGAAAACTTTACCCTATATCGAAATGCGCCTTGAGAAGTTCTGTTGCTCAAAAGTTAGCGCTAGTTCAAACAGATTTGGAAAAAATCGGATTGGGTTTAAAAGTTTACGATTGCTACAGACCTTTCTCAGTGACTAAGCAAATGTGGGAAGTTTGGCCAGATCCGCGCTATGTTGCTAATCCTGCTAGAGGTTCGCGGCACAATCGCGGTGCTGCTATTGATTTGACTTTAGTCGATCGCACTGGCAAAGAATTAGAAATGCCCACACCTTACGATGATTTTACCGAAAAAGCTCACGCAGATTATCAAGGTGGCAGCGCCGAATCTCGGAAAAATCGTCAAGTGCTTAAGAATGCGATGAAAAAACACGGATTTATGGGTATCACAACCGAATGGTGGCACTTTGATTCGGAAGATTGGCAGAAGTTTGCAATTCTTGATATATCGCTTGGGGCGATTCCTTAATTCTACTATTTATTAAAACTCGCCGATAGGGGGAAGACAAGGCACTGCTGTATCCCTAAAGATGTCAGGAAAATTATCGCAATTCAACAGAAAACTCGTAGTCGTATCCCCGGAAATTGGAGTCTAATTGTAATGTGTAATTGCCTGTTACTGGCACTTTTCCCGTCCACTCTGTTTCATTGCCTTGATAAGGATCTCCGGCTAAAAGTTTGCCACGAGGAGTTATAATTTGCGGGAAAACCTCTTTCCGAGTCCTAACAGTCATTGTTTGACCTTTTCTGGCGCGAATCCGGTAAGAGTGGCTGCCGCCGCCGATGATTCGACCTTTGACGATCGCCTCATCTCCTCCCGGCAGAAAATTAATCTGCTGGTTGACGTTAGAACAACTGCTTTCGGTGCGTTTTTTCGCAACCCAACCGGGGGGATCGGTAATTCGCAGCCAACCGTTTTGTTCTTCGGCGACTGAAACAAAGGTATTATTTTTAAGTTTTCCTACTATGTTGCTGCCCCTTACTTGCGGGTTCGATCGCACATTTAGCGGTGGATTCGGATCGCTGACTACAGCTTGGGTGATTTTGCAACCCGAATTTGGCGGTGTGACAACTACTGGCTCAACTTTTCGCGGAGAGACTCCTGAAACTCGCGAGGATTGAAGTGCTGGGGTTTTGGCTGGTTGAGATTGAGATGGGGGAGATTCTGCGGCTTGGGTTTGTGCTGGCAGAGGTTCTGGTTGCCGAGATTCAGGGTTGTTCGTCGGCCCTGCAATCTGGTTTCTGGTGGATGCCGGGGATTCTGCAAGAGGAGGATTGGATTGTTTCATCGCACCCGACTGTATAGTTGCAGCAGCCACTCCCACCGCTGTTGCCAGTCCTGCTAAGCTTACCGTGATGATTTGAGCTTTCGTAAATGACATAAAAAACCCTCTCTGTATCTATATTGATAATTTTTATTTGGGAGTTGGGGCGATCGCCAGTTAATTTATAGTGGAAATACCTAGTGCGGGCCACAGGGTCAGGATTTTTAGATAAAATTTCAGATCCATAATTGTCGCAATAATTTGAGTCAATATATACTGGACACCTATACTGATGGTAATCTTGCTCTGGGTTATTTGCGCGCAAATTTGCGAAGGTAAGCGTTCAGCGCGAGGTATATAAAATGTCAAAATTGATTCCTCTAAGATTACAACCGCCTCGCGATCGATTATTGGAGGAGGTGAAGCAGGAAGTCCAAGCAGGACGATCGCAGTCTTTGCACGCCGCTGTGCTGGCTAACCTCAGCCAAGACTCGCCGCCTGTTGGTGTTAACCGCTGTTGGGATGTGGAAGTGAAAGCCGGCAACCGTCCGAGTTTTCGGCTTCCTCCCAAAGCAAGCGTTGCTAAAGTGTTCGATCGCAGCGGCGGCAAATTGGTAATTTTGGGAGCCACGGGTGCAGGCAAAACTACGACGCTGCTAGAATTAGCTCGCGTGTTAGTTTCCCGCGCCCAAAAAGATGCTAGTTTGCCAGTACCAGTGCTGTTTGAACTCGGATCGTGGAAAGCAGAATCCGGGGCGATCGCCGATTGGTTAATTGCTCAACTTCAGTTCAAATACGGCATCTCTCCTGCTGTCGGCAAAAAATGGCTCGCCGAACAAAAATTGCTGCCTCTCCTCGACGGCTTGGACGAAGTGGAAACCCACCGCCAAAATATCTGCATTCAAGCAATTAATCAATTTGTTGAAAGCGAATTTAAACCCAAACATTTAGTAGCTTGCAGCAGTTTTGAAGCTTACAAAAACTGCGAGACTAGATTTCGCCTGCAAGCAGCGGTTTTATTGAAACCTTTAACAGAAACTAAAATCCAAAATTATTTGCTAGAAGCCCGAAGCCGCGAACTTTGGTACAGCATTGAGCATGAGCCGGAGTTGTTGAAATTGGCAAAAGCTCCCTTGCTTTTGAGCATGATGGCTCTGGCTTACGACGATATTTTAATTGAAGCTTGGAAGCGCATAAGTTCTGCAGAAGAACAGCGCAAATATCTGTTAACTGCCTATATTCGCCACCAAATGACCGGGCAAGTCAAGCAGTATCCCAGAGGTAAGGAACTGCGGCCGGAACAAATTCGCCACTGGCTGGGATGGTTGGCCAGAAGGATGGAACAGCAAGGAATTCAAGAATTTTACCTCGATCGCATACCGTCTAGCTGGCTGCAAACAGAGGAGCAACGGCGCAAGTATCAGCTTGGAGTTAAGCTGGTTGGCGGGCTGATTTGGGTGCTTTTGGGATTAATTGCCAGCCTAGTCTCCGGGTCAATTTGGGGATTAATGGCCGGTGCTGTTGCTGGGGTAATTAGTGCTTTGTTGCCGGGAATTCCGGGGATTGAAAGGTTTATATTGCACGTCGTGCTGTGGTCGAAGGGCTACATTCCTTGGGATTACAGGCGTTTTCTTGATGCTGCGGGCGATCGCTTGTTGCTGCAAAAAACTGGCGATCGGCGTTATCGATTTATTCACGATTTATTGCAAAAACATTTTTCCGAGATATAAATGCCGGAACTTGACAAAATTAAATAATTATGATATATGTCTTGCCAATTCTGCCTGGTTCAATTGCCGAATTTGCGATCGCATCCTCATCCACACCCCCAAAAGGTTAAGATTCTAATCTGACCCTCCTGCAATCATTGCTTCACCTACTATGGCAGAAACCTTATTGTTCAACGCCCTTCGCGAGGCGTTAGACGAAGAAATGGCCCGCGACTCCGCCGTATTCGTACTCGGCGAAGACGTAGGTCAATACGGCGGTTCCTATAAAGTCACCAAAGACCTCTACAACAAATACGGCGAACTTAGAGTGCTCGACACCCCGATCGCCGAAAATAGCTTTACAGGCATGGCAGTAGGCGCAGCAATGACGGGATTGCGGCCGGTCATCGAAGGCATGAACATGGGGTTTTTGCTGCTGGCCTTCAACCAAATTTCCAACAACGCCGGAATGCTGCGCTACACATCAGGCGGCAACTTCAAAATGCCAATGGTAATTCGCGGGCCAGGCGGCGTGGGCCGGCAACTCGGCGCGGAACACTCCCAGCGGTTAGAAGCATATTTCCAAGCAGTACCGGGTTTGAAAATAGTCGCCTGTTCGACTCCCTACAACGCCAAAGGACTCTTAAAATCAGCGATCCGCGACGATAACCCCGTTCTGTTTTTCGAGCACGTCCTTCTTTACAACCTCAAAGAAAATTTGCCAGAAACAGAATATTTAGTGCCGCTGGACAAAGCAGAAATCGTGCGATCGGGCAAAGATGTCACTATCGTGACTTATTCCCGGATGCGGCACCACGTCATGCAAGCCGTGCCCGCCCTGGTAAAAGAAGGTTACGATCCAGAAGTAATCGACCTAATTTCTCTCAAACCCCTGGACATGGAGACCATCGGCGCATCCATTCGCAAAACTCACAAAGTAATTATTGTAGAGGAGTGCATGAAAACAGGAGGCATCGGTGCCGAACTAATTGCTTCGATTAGCGATCGATTTTTTGATGAACTCGACGCACCGGTTTTGCGGCTGTCTTCACAAGATATTCCCACACCTTACAACGGTAATTTAGAAAGACTGACAATTGTTCAGCCCACTCAAATTGTCGAAGCCGTCCAAAAAATGGTAGCATTGCGAGTATAAATAGTCATCAGTCATTAGCCATTAGTCATTAGTTATCACTCTTTGGTTGTTCTCTAAAACTAACGATATCTGCCAGCAGGACATTAATGCTAAAACACGGATGCACAGATTGATTATTTCTTCCACCTAACTACTGACAAATGACTAATGGCTAATGATTAATGATTAATGACTAATAATTAAGTATGCAAAAACAACGTTCAATATTAGCCCTAATTTTTGTTTTAATCATCGCCGCCATTACTGTAATAGTAACCATTCCGACGCGGCTGGGATTAGACTTGCAAGGAGGGTCGCAACTCACCATTCAGGTAAAAACTACCCCCACAATTCCTAAAATAGACCAGGGAATGTTAGAAGCAGTGCGGCGGATTGTCGAAAACCGCGTCAACGGTTTGGGTGTTTCCGAAGCATTAGTGCAAACAGTAGGAGAAGACCAAATTCTCGTGCAGTTGCCCGGAGTAAATGACCCGCAGCAAGCAGAACGAGTTTTGGGCGGCACCGCCAAGCTAGAATTTCAGGAACAACTGCCCGGAACAGAAGCACAATTAGGCATTGAAAGGCAGTTGCAGCAGGAATTGCTGGTCAAACAAGAAGAATTGAAAATTAACCCGAATGAGGCTGCTATTAAAGAAAATCAGGCTGCTTTGAAAAGAAGTAATGAGGCGATCGCCAAACTATTCAAAAGCAGCGGCCTCGGCGGCGAAAACCTCAAAGACGCTCAACCTCAACCCTTGGCGGCTGGGAACAACTGGAACGTTGCTCTCGTTTTCGATACCCAAGGAGGCGAACTCTTTGCCCAACTCACTAAAAATTTAGCCGGCACCGGACGCAGTATCGGTATTTTCCTAGACGACAGAATGATCAGTTCTCCAGTCGTCGGCGTTGAATTTGCCCAAGCAGGAATTACTGGTGGGAGTGCCGTGATTCAAGGCAACTTTACAACGCAAGAAGCTAACGATTTGGCAGTGCAATTGCGGGGCGGCGCTTTGCCGGTGCCTGTCGAAATTGTAGAAAACCGCACGATCGGCGCTAGCTTGGGTAGAGACAGCATTCAAAGCAGTATTAACGCAGGTATCGGCGGCTTAATTTTGGTCTTGATTTTCATGGTTGCCTACTATCGACTCCCTGGCGTAATTGCTAATATTGCTCTGTTAATTTATGCTCTGTTAACTTGGGCAGCTTTCGTGCTTTTGGGAGTGACATTAACGCTGCCGGGAATTGCTGGTTTTGTGCTCAGCATCGGGATGGCCGTGGATGCTAACGTGCTGATTTTTGAGCGCACGCGGGAAGAGTTGCGGGCGGGGAAATCGCTTTATCGATCTGTAGAATCGGGTTTTTACCGCGCTTTTTCCAGCATTTTAGACGGTAACGTCACAACAGTTATTGCTTGTGCTGCTTTGTTTTGGTTGGGGGCAGGTTTAGTTAAAGGGTTTGCTGTAACTCTGGCATTGGGCGTAGTAGTGAGTATGTTTACTGCTATTACTTGCAGCCGCACTCTGCTGTTCGTAGTATTGAGCTTTCCAGCATTGCGGAAACCTCAGTGGTTCTGTCCTAATTTGTCGAAAACTGCTAATAGTTAACAGTTAACAGTTAGCTGTTGACTGTTAACTGTTGACAGTTGACTGTTAACTTCTTCCTTCCTTCCTTCTTACATCCGTTACACAATCCGTTGCCGAACTTCCCTATTCCTTCAAATTATGAAATTCAGTGTAATCAAATATCGATCGCTCTGGTGGAGTATTTCCGCGGCTATAATCCTCGCAGGTATAGTGTCGATGGCGATTTCTTGGACTCGTCCCGACATCCGCGCACCACTGCGCCCCAGTTTAGATTTTATCGGTGGCACTCGCCTGCAATTTGAACTCGACTGCACGAAACCGGAAAATTGTAAACCCATCGATCTTGCTGCTGTGCGTGAAGTCCTGGACACCCAAGGTTTAGGTGGCAGCAGCATTCAAGTTATCGGCCAAGAACAGCGCGGTTTGTCGCTGCGAACAAAAACTTTGGATGTCGAACAGCGGACTAATCTGCAAACAGCTTTGAGCGAAAAGATAGGCGCTTTTGCTCCTCAATCTACTCAAATTGATACGGTTGGGCCTACCCTCGGCAAACAGTTGTTTACTTCGGGTTTGCTGGCTTTGTTGCTTTCTTTTGCTGGAATTACTGCTTATCTGACATTCCGATTTCAGTTGGATTATGCCTTTTTTGCTTTTGTGGCTGTGTTTCACGACGTGTTGGTCACGCTTGGTGTTTTCTCGTTTTTGGGTTTAGTTCAAGGAGTGGAAGTTGACAGTTTATTTGTGGTAGCGCTTTTGACGCTTATCGGTTTTTCTGTTAATGATACTGTGGTAATTTACGATCGCGTGCGAGAAGTAATCAAGCTAAATCCGGGACAGTCGATCGATCAAATTGTCGATGATGCTGTCATGCAGACGCTGGGAAGGTCAATTAACACAACGTTTACCACGCTGCTGACATTGTTTTCAATCTTTTTGTTTGGCGGCGAAACCCTCAAATACTTTGCTTTAGCTTTGATTATCGGTTTTATTGCTGGTTCGTATTCGAGTATTTTCGTTGCCAGTACGCTGCTAGCTTGGTGGCGCAGTCGCACCGGCCACTCCATCCCCGTCCCCGCAGAAGGAATCAACCAGTCAGAGGAAGTTTAATTGACTGTTGACGGTTAACTGTTGACGGTTAACTGTTGACTGACTAATAATAAATCATCAATAACCAATAACCAATGACAAATGACAAATGACAAATGACAAATGACAAATAACCAATGACTACTGACGAAACTTTTCAAATTGAAGTCCAAAGGCTTCACAAACTAACAGTTTATGGCCGCTGGTTAACTGTAATATTGCTGTGGATTAGCGTCGGTTCTTTGAGCATTTGGGGTTTGCGCCGCGAAATAGCTTTGTGGTTAGAACACTTCACTTGGGCGGCGGTGCGCTACGGTTTATCTTTTCATCGCTGGCCGACTCTTGGTTTAGGTTTGTGCTTGGGAATGACTTTAGCTGTGCTAACTTGGCAAAGTCGCAATAGGGTGCGAGGATTGCCCCTGCGGGAAAAACAGGGTTTGGAACAACAAGTTCGCCGCATTCGCCAACAGGGGCCGAGTCATCCTTTGTGGAAGTGGGTTTGCAAAGGTTCGCGGTAGCTGACGGGCTTTATTCTTTAGTCTCAAGCGAGAGGAACGAAAGTTTGACAAGAAGCAGTTTCAACAGCCGAGTCCCTAACTTTTATTGATTCTTCCTCCTTCCTTCTTCCTTCTTCCATTTTCCATCTTCCTGACATCCGTTACAAAATCTGTTGCCGAACTTCCTTCTTCCTGACATCCGTTACATCCGTTACAAAATCCGTTGCCGAACTTCCTTCTTCCTTCTGCTATATCACGCAAAGCGAGGCAACATCTGTGCTAGGGAAGACTGTTGAAGGGGAATTTCGATCGCAAATTCTGCACCTTTTCCCGGTTCCGAAAAGCACTTCAATGCGCCGCGGTGTTGGTTGACAACAATTTCATAGCTAATCGACAGTCCCAAACCCGTTCCTTGGCCGACCGGCTTAGTAGTAAAGAAAGGGTCAAACAACCGCTTCCGAACATCTTCTGTCATCCCCGGGCCGTTGTCAGAAATTTTAATTACTACCTTTTTTTTCTCAATTAACTCCGTGCGAATCCGAATCGTAGGAATCAGGCGGGTAGACTTAGAAACTGATGATTGAGTCTTTGTAAAAGACTGCTTTTGCTCGCCTGATTGCGACTTCTGCGGGCTTTCTTTATCAACATTTTCGTATTTATTAGACTCAACAAGAGCGTAAATTGCATTAAGTAAAATATTCATAAATACCTGATTGAGCTGTCCGGGATAGCACTGTACCAGTGGCAAGTCGCTGTATTCTTTGTAAATTTCGATCGCCTCCTGCCCCGGTTTCCCTATAAGCTGGCTTTGCAACAGCATAATCGTGTTGTTGATACCGTCGTGAATGTTGACCTGCTTCATTTGAGCTTCGTCTAATCTGCAAAAATTCCGCAGCGACAAAACGATGTCGCGCACTCTTTCTGCACCTTTCTGCATAGAATTTAACACTTTCGGCAAGTCTTCTAGCAAATAATCGAGTTCGATTTTTTCTGCTTCCGCTTCAATTGCTGCGATGGGTTCGGGACAGTGCTGTCGGTAGATGTCGAGCATCCGCATTAAACCTTGCGTGTACTCTTTAGCGTGGTGCAAATTGCTATAAATAAAGCCGATCGGATTGTTGATTTCGTGAGCTACTCCTGCTACTAACTGCCCCACAGAAGACATTTTCTCTGTTTGAATTAGTTGAGTTTGAGTGCGCTGAAGTTCCAGCAGGGCAAGTTCGAGCTGTTGGGCTTGATGTCTCAATTGCGCTTGCGACTCGCGCATCACCACGGTTGATAACTCGTGAATTTGCAACTGAGAAAGCAGCAGTTGGTGTACGTCTAAAAGTTTGTAAGTTTCCGGTTCTACTTGTACTACAATTGGTTCGTGGATTAGTTCAGGCGATCGCTCCAACGACTGCCGCACTGCCGTCATAATTGAGGTTTCGCGATCGAGAACCAACATATCCGTTTTAGTAAAGCGGTAGAGTATAAACAAAGGCTGTTGAGAAAATAACTCCAAACTGTAGGGGCGGCTCATGTGTTCAAAATAACGCCGCCGCGAAATCATCCCTATAAACTTTCCTTGCTGAGTGATGATGATGCCGGGAACTAAAGGGTTTGCTTGAAAAATTTTAGCAACTTCGTTCCCCGGGCACTCAGATTCTAGGAGAAAGTCGTACAGGGTTAATTCCTGTAGAGTCGATCGCAAACCAAGCGGTGATTTCAGGGGACTCAACCCGTCATTTTCATACACTGCTCCCTCCTTTGGTAATTGACCGTAGCGGTTTGCTGCTGGAGTATTGCTTACTATTTGTACTGCATTTTCTATTTTTTTATAGCTATGAAATCAACTCTACTTTGCTCACTCAAATTGAGTTAATTCAGCAGAATTTTTTGGATTTTAAATCGTGCGGGTCTCACCCGAAACGCTATTGCAGGTTAGATTAATTTAACAGCAGACACTCCTTTGAAACCTAATTATGTAGTAAATTTGACCGATCCAAGATTCTACTAATCCGAATATAACAGTCATAACTATTTTTAATGTTTGATGACATTAATTTGGTTCAGATGGATAGACATCTGGGACCTGTGGTAGTACATTTGGTATTACCCCTTGCGTAAAATTATATTACAATAAGACAAGAATAGCGACAAATCGGCAGCCGATCGCCTATTTGACAATTCAGGCAAAATCGGTGTCGGCGAATTGCCAAGAAATGTCAATTGTCAGTTTTTTCGCACAAATGCCGATCGCACTCAACCCGAAGATTGTATTGTAGGTAGTCTCCGAGCTACGGACAGCCGATTGCGAGCAATTTGTCAAGTTCGGCAGTTTCTACTTTAGCCACATCGAGACTCCAAAGCTTCACCGACGAAATTTTTCTCGGCAGATGCTAAAGTTGTGCGATCGCAACTAAAACTCACATTCCACACATCCGCTTGATGTGCCTTAAAAGTTTCCCGAAAAGTACCGTCGGGGCACCAACTGGAGATTCAAATTCTGTCGCTGGCCAATCGGACACGGAGAATCAAGAGGAAGCAGAAGCAAATAATTCTATTTTACCCGCATTTTCCCCAACTTCAACTTCAATTTGAGGAAGTTGGTTTAGTTGCGATAATATTTCGATCATTATTACTTCTCCTCCCCCTTGATTTTAGGCAATTCTCATTAGAAACTCTAAGATGTTGATTTGAGGAAGATCGGGGGATGGGGTTTGGTTGGGCGATCGCACTGAGCTAAATTGAAATGACATTTGAGGAAAGTAAGCGACGGTTTCCATGTGCGGTTTCCCGAACGAGAGGTGGTAATTGTATACACGGCGGGACGATCGTACTTTCAGTACAATGTCAGTATTTCAACCTGTACACCTATTGAGTCTGAGTCTCTGAGAGTGTGAAAGTCGCTTTTATCCTTTCGTTGTCTGGATTGGAAGTTTTTCAAGGGTGGGGCGTTGCGAGGGCCAGAAGCAGACAGTTAACTAAACGGCACAAGGAGATAGGGACAGATAGGATAAGCCCAGAAGCGAGAGAGTGAGGGAATTTTCATTATCATACCTTCAGAAAATCACGACAGCAGCAGCAAGATCACCCAAAAGAATGATTGATTCAAAAAAAGTTGCGTGTTATATTTCAATATAATTCTATACAAAAATACTTTTACCTAAAAGGAGAACAAAAAATGGACACACCTACAGATCGCGTACAAGAACCAGTCGGGACAAGAGATCTCGAATCAATACCTGTATCTGAAAAAGTTTCGGCCCAAAAAGTTGCTGAGGTTAATTTTGAAACGACTCCTTTCCAAACCCCTGCTTATACTCAGGAAAAAGTTAGCGTCGAGGAGGTAAAAATTAACGGAGACGATTTGGTTGCTAAAGTTAAAGAACTGATTCACGAAGGAAATATCCGCCGCATCATTATCAAAAATGAAGAGGGACGGATATTAGTAGAAGTTCCTCTGACGGTGGGAGTAGTCGGTGGAGTCATCGGTGCGGCCTTGTTTCCAGTCATTGCAGCAGTAGGAGCGATAGGTGCATTAGTCGCTCACATGACAATTATCATTGAAAGAACAGAATAACAGAAACTCAGTTGTTAGTAATTTTCCTGTCCGGTTAATATCCCGTAATCAAGCTTGTTGGTAGTGAGTACGACCATCCTCTCTTGATGGATGAGAAAAAAGTGGCGTTTATTACTACTAACTTAATTGTGGTTATCTAACCGGACTTAAAGAAATTTCAAGCACAAACTGGCTTTATAAATAGATAGCTAGTAACTGTTATTACTCCCTTCTCTTTGTTCCCCATTTCTCTGATGTATTGCCTTGCCACTCCGGCAGTAAAGTTGCCATTTTTAAGGGTGCCATAAATTATCTATGATGAGGTTAAATCCTTGGCTGATCGTGATTTGATGACACTGATTCATTATCTCCAAGTGGCGTTGATTCCTTTCGCTGGATGACCAAGGCGCTGCGCTTAAAAAAGGGTGTAATTTGTGGTAAGTTACTCGGACGGCGTGTGCCACCATCGGCGAGAGGTGGTTTGGCTCGCTTTCTCCCAATAATTCGCTTAAATAGTTCCTAAACTCCCGTTTTTGGGGTTGATGACGAAAGATATCGTCAAATCTTGGATCAAATTAATCACAACAGCGGGGCAGCGCGGCGGGGGGTGTCTATTTCATTACTCATCTTTTCAGCTTATATGCTTGCAGAGCAAGCATTATAAATAACTCATTTAGCCCGTATTCTTTGTTGAAGTCCGGCTAATTTTATTCTTTTGGGGACTCGGAAAATCACTCTGAGGGTAGAGCCTGGTTAATACCTCGGCGAGTTAGACTGGATACAAATGAAGGAAAAACCAAAAGTTCTCTAAACTCCCTAAGCAGAAAGCTGTTAAGTATTTAAACTGGGTATGAGCAAAACGCCCAACGTTTACACCTGAATCTTGTCTCAACCTTGACAGTGAGTTGAAATAAGTGATTCAAATGGTCAACAGCTTAGCTCAAGTTTTCAAACCAGAGCATCTCCTACATACAAATATTTTTTGAATAGTTGTGCCGAAGATAATTATGAAACCTAACGAAGAAAATAGCTCTAGCCGTGAAATTCATCAAGAAGTTCACACCGATGCAACTAACGGTCACGTCAGTACAACGCGAACTACTACAAGTGTTCCGAGTACAACGGGGAAAGCTTCTAAAGAAGCAGCTCATCACCAAGGTTATGTACAGGGTGAAATGGCCGAAAACCAGCGCCAAGTTGGAGTCCAAGAAGTCCGCGATAATGAGAATGCGGGTCGCGGGTTACTGTTAGGGATTCTTCTTGCTTCTTTGGTAGGCTTAGTTCTGGGCAGTGTATATTACTTCAATCGGGGTGAGGAGGCTCCTACTCCTACTGCTGCTCCTGTGATTGTTGTACCGAAAGCGAATCAGCCTTCAGCAACACCAGCTCCGACTCGGACTATAGAGAGAGAAAAAACGATCATTCAAAAGATTGTTCCGGTTCCGGTTCAACCAAGTCCAGCTCAAAACGCAACTCCGGCTCCTCAACCAAGTCCAGCTCAAAACGCAACTCCGGCTCCTCAAGCAAATCCGGCTCCCAATATCAATATTACGCTTCCAAATTCACAGCAGCAAGATGCACCCGCTCAGCAAGCAGCGCCGGCTCCATCTTCGCCGTCAAATAATACCAATACTACGGTTCCGACTCCGCAGAATGAGCCAGCTTCCCCTCCGCCAACTCCAGCACCTGAGAGTTCAATTACTCCATCTCCAACTCAAGATGATGGTGCTTCTGGAGCAGGTACGAGCGGCGAAACTAATACGGAAAGCCAGAGCGATTCTAATCCTACGGATACGGGTGTACCTGATAGCAAATCCGGCGCAGAGGGTGCGGCTGGTTCACCGCAATAGAAGTTGGATGTCGAATTAGTCCGCCAGGGGTTCAAACCCCAGACTCATCGCTAAAGTCCTTTAAAGCTCATATGTTGCACCATTCTCAATTAGCCTTTTATGAACAGGCAAGATGCCTGTTCCACAAAGAGTAGATTTTCATGTGGGGTGGGCTTCTAGCCCGCCCAACCCCTACTCCCCACAAAAAAACTCATTCTTTGTGGAACAGGCCCGAAAGCCTGTTAAGCGAGAATGGTGCAACATCTCAAACTAACCGGACATTGTGGCTGAACTCAAGAAACTTGGTTTCTGCAATGGAAAACGTTTTAAGATTGTGCCAACCTATCCTAAGAAACGGTTTGGTGAACTAATTTAACTTTCCCTAAAGCCGTCTTTCTGCTGTCAAAGAGTTTCATCACGCCGGAGGAGATGGTCTCGATGACATCGGGAGCGCAGTAAGAGAGAAACTCTTCCGAGGAAATATGACCGGCAAAAAACTCTTGAGCTTTCTTCAAAAAGTTTTCAGTTTCAGCAAAGCCGATAGATTTGATAATAAACGTAGAAACCGGGGAGTTTTTAATATCATAACGCGATTCTTGATTGCGTCCTATTTCTAGCAGGTCTAACACTTCTCTTTGCAACTGACTTTCTAATGGGTAGGCGATCTGTTTGTTGGGCAAGTAATCCTCCAAAACCGATGTTTGAAATCCGGGTGCGCGCAATTCTCCCATCATAGTTGAAAGCGGAATATCGCGCCCCAAGCGGTAGGAAAGAGCTTCTAAAATGGCGATGGTAATTAGCTTGATAGCCAGATAAAGTTTAGCAACTTCGATATTTCTTCGAGTTCGGGCAATCCGGTTAGCGTAGGTTGCATCGTCCGGCTCTTGCCTAAACTGCTGGAAAACCAGTTCTGGTTTGAGGAACTTCAAAAATCCTTCCATTTTTTGTAGAGACCTGCGATATTCGACAACAGTATAGGTATTAGCCTGGCTCAATTCGTGGTTGGTTTCTGGCATCAAGTTCCAGGTATTGTCTAAGAAATTAGAGGAATTTCCAGAGGCAAAATTCTCGACATCTCTATTTGCTAACCTGACAGCACGCTTGACAAGTCCTACAATTTCTCCAGGGTTCCATCCCAAGTTAAAATCGCAATTTATACTTACCAAACGCTCGTGCAAAAGTTCGATCGCGCTCAAACCACTGGGCGAAACCGGACGAAAAGGAATAGTAGCCTCAATGCAAGCTGTTATCTCAGCGATCGTACTAGCTGGCAAAAAAGGCTCCAAAGATTTGGCAGCAATAACGGCACTCAAAAATTCGTTTTGGCCGGCAAACGGAGAGAGAGTCTTGCCGGGAATAAACCCAAAGACTGAGGCCACTAGGTGATACATGGCATCGTCGGGCAGTTCGGTTTCATCTCTAATAACTAACTGCGATCGCACTTCTTTGACAAAAGGACAAAGGGCGCTGCTAATATTGAAACTAACGCCCTGATCAACTTGCACGTACACGAGGTCGTGAAACAGCGCAGCCAGCACCTCGATCGGATCGACTGACCCCCCGACCTCAAAAATGTGTTCCGACGTGTGAAAGTAGCGCCAAGGCCCTCTCATCGTTTGAATGATTAGCTCAGCTATCTGCTCCAGCTTGGGAATGTCTACTCGACCTCCCAATTGCTTGATCGAGCTTACCAAGCAATCCAAGCACCGTTTTTGTTCTGCCAAAAGCTCCATTTACACACCTCCAGTGCATTCCCTGATTGTCTTGCGCTTGATTGCATGGTATCAAAACGCGCTGCGATCGTGCCATGATTTGTCACTCAAAAATTTTAAATTTTAGGGTGAAACAGCGAGAGGAGGCCAGGAAAATAGGAAGAGAGAGGAAGAGGGAGGGAGAAGGAGGGAAAGGGAGAGCGAGAAATTAAATATTAAAAATTCCGCCGTTGTGGAGATTAGGGCAACTTGGGTGATCGGTATCATAAATTACAGTAAAAATGACAACAAGTGGCTAAAAACTTGATGAATTTTTGATTAAATTATGAGGAATTTTTGACAAAAGCTGTGGGTGGGTGGCATTGACACCAGCTTCAAGCTGCGGTGGTATAAATACTGCGTGTGGCCTCAGAATAAGATTCCTAGACGTGCTGATAAACATCTTAATAGTTGCGCTGATACACTTCAGTTGATTAGCTTTCGGGCAGTTGGTCTAAAGCTTCCGCGATCGCCACTTTAACCGCTGCCTTGGTTTGCTGTCGCCTCCCCTAATCTAACACTAACCGAACTTACGCAACTGTCACAAGTGATCCTGGCACCATGCAGCACAAAATCAGACAATAAACATGGGAAGATCGGGGCGTTTCACTGGCTCAATTAAATAATTGGACAACATCAATCGAGCTTAAATACCCCCTTAATCCCTTAGTCCCCTCTGCTGGGACTTCGTATGTTTAGAAGCGATTTAAATCGCCGAATCAACTGTTAGATACCCAACTTCTTTAAGAAGTCGGGGTTCGGGGGGATTATGTCTTTTGAGCCGTTGCTGACTTACTGCATCCGATCGATCGTCCGATACTGCACCGCCTCCCCCACATGATTCGTTTTCAAGCTTTCATCCCCCGACAAATCAGCAATAGTTCTAGCAACCTTCAAAATGCGATCGCTAGCCCTCGCCGACAGCCCCAACTTCCGAATCGCCATCTCCAATAAATTCCGAGAAGCCTCATCCAACTGACACCATTTGTTAATGTGACTGCTTTGCATTTCCGCATTACAGCGCAAACTAGATTCCGACTGAAAACGGCGAGTTGCGAGCTCTCGCGCCCGCTGCACCCTCACCCGCACCGGTTCCGACTCTTCCCCCGTCGGCTGTCGCGTAATTTCCTCGGGTTTCAAACGATTAACCGCCACTTGTAAATCGATCCGATCCATCAAAGGCCCCGAAAGTTTAGCCCAATATTGCTCCCTCTTTTGTGGCGAACAAGTACACTGTTGAATCGAATCGCCGTAATAACCGCAAGCGCAAGGATTTGTACTCGCAACTAAAGTGAATTGCGCCGGAAACATCACCGATTGTCTAGTTCTAGAAATCGTCACATAACCATCTTCCAGCGGTTGTCGCAAAAACTCCAAAACATCTCTTTTAAACTCAGTTAATTCATCCAGAAAAAGAATGCCGCGATGTGCTAAAGAAATTTCACCCGGACGCGGAAAACTGCCGCCACCTACCAAAGAAGGGCCTGATGCCGAATGGTGAGGACTGCGAAAAGGTCGATCGCCCACCAAGCTTCCCTTATCCTTCAATAACCCAGCCACCGAATGAATTTGAGTCACATCCAAAGCTTCCTCAAAAGTCAGCGGCGGCAAAATACCCGGCAAACGCCTCGCCAGCATAGTCTTACCGCTTCCAGGCGGCCCCACAAAAATTAAATTGTGTCCCCCCGCCGCCGCAATTTCCAAAGCCCGCCGCGCGTGAATTTGCCCCTTTACATCCTTTAAATCTAAACCCGGAAACCGCGTTTTTGCTAACTCTTCTCGACCGTTTACTTCTACAGGCGAATAAACTTCAGGATTGTTCAAAAAATCAGTAACAGCAAAAATATTCTCAAAACCATAAACAGATATTCCGTGTACCAAAGCTGCTTCCTGCGCGTTACCAGCCGGTACAACCAACCCCGAAATACCCATTTTGGCAGCAGCAGCGGCGATCGGCAAAACCCCAGCCACAGCCCGCAAACTTCCATCTAAAGAGAGTTCCCCTAAAAACAAATGATCTCCCAAAAGTTCAGCGCTGACTTGTTCGGATGCTGCTAAAATGCCAATGGCGATCGGCAAATCAAAACTCGGCCCTTCCTTCCGCAAATCTGCCGGCGTCAAATTAATCACAATACTCCGCATCGGAAAACCATATCCCGAATTTTTTAGCGTAGCCTTAACCCTTTCTTTAGCTTCTTGCACCGCAGAATCGGGCAATCCCACAACCACGATTTTCGGTAGCCCCCCTGACACATCAGCCTCAACACCAACCTTTACCGCGTCAATTCCAACGATCGATGCACTCCAAACCCTAGCAAGCATTTTTCTTTATCCTTAATTTGCCTGTCCTTGATTCATCATCTATTATGATTAACAATGACTAATGAATATCGGAAGAGGCAAGAAAAACTTTTCCTTGCCTCTTCCTTTTCTCCTCTTGCTTCTCTCCTGCTGGGTCTTCCATCTTCCCTTGAACCCTTCGGCCTTCCATCTTCCGTCAAAATTGATTTGTTAAATCTAACATCTTGCACCATTCTCAAGAACAGGCAAGATGCCTGTTCCACAAAGAGTGTATTTCTTGTGAGGTGGGCATTCTGCCATAAAAGGCTTATTGACAATGGTACAACATTTCAGTTAAATCCCGTACACTGCTTCGTTGCCGAACTTCGTTAACACCCATGACAACTCAAGAAACGCTTTTTAGCAAAATCATCCGCAAAGAGATTCCCGCAGACATCGTTTATGAAGACGACTTGGCCCTCGCGTTCCGAGATATCCATCCGCAAGCACCCGTCCACATCCTCGTCATTCCCAAACAGCCTATTGCCAAATTAGCCGATGCCGAGTCGGAAGATCATGCTCTCATGGGACACCTGCTGCTGACTGTCAAGCGCGTAGCAGAGCAACTCGGACTTAGCAACGGCTATCGCGTCGTCATTAATAGCGGCAGCGACGGCGGCCAAACTGTAGACCACCTGCACCTTCACATTCTCGGCGGACGGCAGATGAAGTGGCCCCCAGGCTAAAGCCTAATTTTTACGCCCAACTTGCGGACTCATCCTCAGAAACCCGATTGATTTCTATTGCCCAGCGCCTCAGAAACCGGGTTTCTTTTTTCGTCAAACCGGCTTGATTCGAGATTATTGAGAATGCAGCCCGATCTCACTAAAAACCAGCTTTTCAGTATTCTCCCGATAAAAATTTCCCCTCGCAAGAGCCACCAGTTATATGTTAATAAATATTAAAAATTATCTCTTCAAGACCTAATTAACAGATATTTAGATAGAAACAGAATCGACCTGAACAAAAATAATTTGCTCAAACTGGTGAACCCATCTACAGCCAATAGATTCAGTTCTTCAGATCGCTATATTTAACGTGTTAGGTGGGTAATATTACTTTGTAAAAAACTATAAATATTTACCAAGAATCCAATTTTTGTAAATGTTTGTAAAATATTTAAATTGTCACCAGTAATCCCTTGGCAAACTTTAGTGAATGGTGTTACTAATATAAGCGTGGGGCATCCCCACAACGAACCTTGAAAATTCAATTAAGCAATCATAAACCAAATGACAACAACCGTACAGCGTCGCGAAAGCGGCAACGTTTGGGAACGGTTCTGCGAGTGGGTAACTAGCACCGATAACCGGATTTATATCGGTTGGTTCGGCGTCTTGATGATTCCCACCTTGCTGAGCGCCACCATCTGCTACATTATCGCCTTCATCGCTGCTCCTCCTGTGGACATCGACGGCATCCGCGAACCAGTTGCTGGTTCTTTGATGTACGGCAACAATATCATTAGTGGTGCTGTTGTGCCTTCATCGAATGCGATCGGGCTTCACTTCTATCCCATCTGGGAAGCAGCTTCCCTCGATGAGTGGTTGTACAACGGCGGCCCTTACCAATTGGTAGTTTTTCACTTCCTGATTGGCATTTTCTGCTACATGGGTCGTGAATGGGAATTGTCTTACCGCTTAGGTATGCGTCCTTGGATCTGCGTCGCTTACTCTGCACCAGTTGCAGCAGCAACCGCAGTATTCTTGATTTACCCGATCGGACAAGGCAGCTTTTCTGACGGTATGCCCTTGGGGATCAGCGGCACATTCAACTTCATGATCGTGTTCCAAGCTGAGCACAACATCCTGATGCACCCCTTCCATATGTTGGGAGTTGCTGGTGTCTTCGGCGGTGCTCTGTTCTCCGCCATGCACGGTTCCTTGGTAACATCTTCCTTGGTTCGCGAAACAACCGAAACTGAATCTTTGAACTACGGTTACAAATTCGGTCAAGAAGAAGAAACCTACAACATCGTTGCAGCCCACGGCTACTTCGGTCGTTTGATTTTCCAATACGCGAGCTTTAACAACAGCCGTTCTTTGCACTTCTTGTTAGGTGCATGGCCAGTTGTCGGTATCTGGTTTACCTCTTTGGGTATTTCCACGATGGCGTTTAACTTGAACGGTTTCAACTTCAACCAATCGGTTATCGACTCGCAAGGTCGCGTCATCAACACTTGGGCTGATGTCATCAACCGCGCTAACCTGGGTATGGAAGTAATGCACGAGCGCAACGCTCACAACTTCCCCCTCGACTTGGCCGCCGGTGAAGTCACCCCAGTAGCAATGGTTGCTCCTTCCATCAACGGCTAAATTTAGCTTTTGATTTAACAAAAAGCGCTCCTAGAAATAGGGGCGCTTTTTGTTTTGGCAAGTAGAATTGGATAGATTTTTTTCTGTTAAATTCGTTAAATCCCATACACTGCTCGTTGCCAAACTCCCTTCTTCCTGATTAATTTGATATATTAATTAGGAATTATTATTTTTGGCAATCATCAAAGTGGCGATATTTAACAGGCACAAATTTGAAAAACTCGTGGTTCATAAATCCAAAACAGTAGCCTGGGCGATCGCATTTTTTAGCGGCATTTTGATGGCATTGACAACCGCACCAGTAAATGCTTGGCTATTGGCTTGGGTAGCCCTAGTTCCTCTCTGGATTTTGGTTGTTAGTTATGAAAAGCCAAAGCAAGAAGTAAAACAACAAAAATTCTTCCTTCTGACTTCTGACTTCTTCCTTCTTCCTTCACTCTGGGGAATTGGCTATCACGGATTAGCTTTATCTTGGATTATGGGAATTCACCCGATGACTTGGTTGGGAGTTCCTTGGTGGCCGAGTTTGGCGATCGCACTTTTTTGCTGGGCCTTCATCACCCTCTGGGGAGCTGCCTTAGTCGCCGTTTGGGCGTGGCTATTGGTAATTCTCAACTCCCTAACTTTACCAGGCAAAAATCCTATTCTTATTCTTAACTCCCCCCCTTTACAAAGGGGGGCTGGGGGGGGTAAAACTCAATTTTCAGCATTAACTCGCGTTTTAATTGGCACAGCTTTGTGGTGCGCCTTAGAAAGTATTTGGAGTACAGGTTCGCTGTGGTGGACATCCCTATCATATACGCAAAGCCCGCACAATTTAGCAATATTGCACCTCGGTCAACTCTCCGGGCCCAGCGCAGTAACAGCCGCTATTGTAGCAGTAAATGGCTTAATTGCAGAAGCTTGGCTCGAAGGAAGAAGGAAGAAAGAAGAAGTCAAAACGAAGAATTGGATTCCTTATATTTTGCCTGCGAGTTTGTGTTTAGTTTTGCATATTGCAGGATGGAGTTTATACAACCGCCCTTTGAATCAACAAGCTGCAACCGCTTTAAAAATTGGCATTATTCAAGGCAATATTCCTAACGAGATTAAGTTTGACTCAGCGGGTTGGGGGCGTGCTTTAGAAGGTTACACCACTGGATACAAACAGTTAGCAGACAGACAAGTCGATGCTGTGTTAATTCCAGAGACGGCTTTGCCTTTTATCTGGACAAACGAGTATCAACGTTCTACTCTTTCTTTTTACCAAGCTATTCTCGAACGCGGCGTTGTGGCTTGGGTTGGAGGATTCGGACAGCAAGAGAATAGTATCACTAACAGCTTATTGGCGATCGATCGCACTGGAGAAATTATCGGCCGCTACGATAAACTAAAGCTAGTGCCTTTAGGCGAATATATCCCTTTTTACGAAATCTTAGGCGGGATTATTAATCGGCTTTCGCCCTTAGATGCTCATTTAGTACCCGGTAATTCTAAACAATTGTTTGATACGCCGTTTGGCCGCGCCATTGTCGGAATTTGTTACGATTCCGCGTTTGCGGAAATTTTCCGATATCAGGCGGCGAATGGAGGCGAATTTATGCTCACAGCTTCCAACAATGCCCATTACAAACCGCCCATGTTGGATCAACATCATGCTCTAGATGTGATGCGGGCAATTGAGACGGATAGATGGGCAGTTATCGCAACTAATACGGGTTACTCTGCTTTTGTAAATCCTCGCGGCGAGACGGTTTGGAAGTCGGGAATTAATACCTATGAAGTCCGAGATGCTACTATTTATCGGCGGCAAACTCGGACTTTGTACGTGCGCTGGGGAGATTGGCTGACGCCTTTATTGTTAGTATTGGCTGGGTTAATGCGGTTTATTGTTAGAAATTAACGTTAGTAAAGAATTTTCGGGTGGGGCGGGGGCGGGTTTATTAAATCTGTTTGCACTGTGAGGATTATTGGTGAACCCGCCCCTACAGTTCACTAATGACTAATGACCAATGATTAATGACTCTACTTATCTTTAACGTGTTCATGAACGCTAGGAGATAAAGTAATTAAATCATCGATATTGCGCTGCATGGTAGCACAAATATTGGTCAAAGGCAAATCATTGGCATCGTGCCCGAAAGGATTTTCTATTTCAATGCCGATTTCTTCGATGCCGAACAAAGTAAAACTAATTAAAGCTACAATTGGACCGGTTCCCCAAGTCAAATCGTTCACCATTTGAAAGGGCAGTGCCAAACAGTAAAGCAACAATAGTTGTTTCAGGTGAATCGCGTAAGCCAAAGGGATAGGGGTCTTCAAAATCCGCTCGCAGCCCCCTAATACATCAATCATAGAGTTGAGCAACTCCTTCATAGCAGTTAACTGATAGACATCAACGCAATTGCCCTCATACTGCTCGTGCAAGTAATCCTCAATCCAAAAGGCAATTTCTAGAGGCGGATTGTTCATCGACTTGAGCTTTTGGTAGTGCGCTGGAGACATTAACGGCTCCAATTCGGGATTTACAGATTCTTGCCGCAAGTGCAGTTTCAGGGCCACTGCAAAGGCGGGTAACAGGCGCAGGACTGACTTTTTGAGTTCGATATCCTGCGGTTTTTTTTCCTCAATTGCTACCCAGATTTGGCGCGCCAAATTGCGGACGTTGTTGATTAACGTGCCCCAAAATTTTCGACCTTCCCAAAATCTTTCGTAGGCTGTATTTGTCCGAAAAACTAACAGTAGACCCAGGACAATACTCGGTACAATACTCGACAAAATTGGTAATGAAACCGGCCACTTTAAAAAGTGCAGCAGGGAAATAAGAACTCCAAAGCCGCCGCACAGCAAAACGCGGGGCAAAATTGAGGGAATGACAGACCCCTGAACCTGTAATGCAATTTTAAACCAAGGTGGTCGATCGCCACTCATGCAAGTCTCCTCATTAAATTAGTAGTCTGCGCCCTAGGGCGGGCAGCGCAAATGCCTGCTGCACTTCGTTTTTCGGCTCCCGCGAGTCGATTTGAGATTCGAGATTTTAGATTGACTCCACAGATAAATTTGGGGGGTTTGAACTTTGGTCTAAAATTTTTTGGCCTCCACCACTGCTGGCGGGGGCTTGTATCCCTATTTGGGTGCGGTGAGAGCTTCCGAAAAAAGCTTTCCTACAAACAACCTTTGGATTTTACCCAAAAAACTCATCTTTAGGCTCAATCTAAAACCTAAAATCTAAAATCTAAAATCTAAAATTGATTGACTGATGCACTTAATTCAGTAAAATTAACTATGTATCTTTAGACCTCAGCTTCCGTGCAAGAGCGAACGACATCTGTGCCCCCGCATTTTCACCGATTGCCAAACCAACGGTGGCAAATTTATTCGCCTCAACCACAGCAAGCCGAACAGTTTGCCACCGAAATCGGTTTGTCGCCCTTGCTGGCACAGGTGCTGATTAACCGGGGCATCGACTCTCTGAAAGAAGTGCAAGGGTTTATCGAACCGGAATCTCTGGTTTTGCCCGCGCCAATGGATGAGTTTCCCGATTTGGCTACGAGTGTCAAACTTTTGCGGGAGGCGATTTCGCGAGGGGAAAAAATTGCGATTTGCGGCGACTACGATGCTGACGGGATGACGAGCACGGCTTTGTTGCTGCGAGCTCTGAGGCTGCTGGGGGCGAATGTGGATTATGCTATTCCCAGCCGGATGCGAGAAGGTTATGGGATTAACGATCGCATTGTAGAAGAATTTCACTCGGAAGGTGTCGCTCTCATTCTCACGGTTGACAACGGAATTGCAGCCTACGGCCCGGTTGCCAGAGCGCGAGAACTCGGTGTCAAAGTTATTATTACAGACCACCACGATTTACCCCCAAAACTGCCACCGGCTGATGCTATTCTCAACCCGAAATTAATTGCAGAACCTTCGCCTTATCGCGGTTTGGCTGGCGTAGGCGTTGCTTATGTTTTGGCTATTACTTTGGCTCAGGATATGCAGAAACTGGGCGGGTTGGTGAATCCCCTGCTGGAGTTATTTACTTTAGGAACTATTGCGGATTTAGCACCTTTGACAGGAGTTAATCGGCGCTGGGTGAAGCGGGGTTTGCGACTGTTGCCTCACTCGCAATTGGCGGGTATTCAGGCTTTGATTCAGGTGGCTGGAGTGCAGCCGGGAAGTGCGGAAAGTTTACCTCTTCTGAATTCAAAAAGCCAAGCTAGCAATACGTTAAAGCCTGAAGATATTGGTTTTAGGCTTGGGCCCCGGATTAATGCTGTGGGGCGACTGGCTGATCCTCAAATTGTGATAGAGTTGCTGACTACGGACGATCGCGAATTGGCTCTCAAAAACGCGATGCAGTGCGAACAAATCAATCAGCGCAGGCAGGAGTTATGCCAGGAAATTGAGCAGGAAGCCATCGCTTGGTGCGAGAAAAGTGAACTCGACTTGCAGCAAGAACGAGTTTTAGTTGTCGTGCAGCCCGGTTGGCACCACGGGGTGATCGGGATTGTGGCTTCTCGATTAGTGGAACGCTACGGCGTACCGGTGTTTATTGGTACTTTTGAGGATGAGGCTGTAGGGGCGGTTGCCCATAAAATTATCAGGGGTTCGGCGAGGGGAATTCCTGAGTTTAATGTATTTGACGGGCTGAATTTTTGCGCGGATTTATTAACTAAATTTGGCGGACACAAAGCGGCTGGCGGTTTTTCTATGCCGGCCCAGAATCTAGAACAATTCCGCAATCAACTGTCAATTTTTGCTAATCAATGTTTGCAGCCGGAACATCTAAAACCGCTGGTTTCAGTAGATGTGCGGGCAGATTTGGCAGAGATTAATCTCGACCTTTACCGACAAATTGATGCTCTGGAACCTTGCGGGATTGAAAACAAGGCTCCTGTATTTTGGACGCCTAATGTTTGCATAACGGAACAGAAAATTGTTGGTAAAGGAGGTCACGTTAAACTAACTGCAACTCAAGATGGAAATGTATCGGCTAGTGTGAAGGCGATTGCTTGGCGTTGGGGGGAATATTTTCCTTTGCCTCGGCGGGTTGATATTGCTTACCGATTGCGGGAAAATAGTTTTAATGGCAAGACCTCGGTTGAGTTAGAATTGTTGGGCGTTCGGCTACCCGCAAATGCTGCTAGTTCCAGGCCGCCGATGTTTGGAAAAGTTGAGTTTGATTACTGCGATCGCACTTATTCTTGCAGTCTGTCTCCTGCAGGCTCGATCGAGGAATTGAGAATTCGCAACTCTCAAGGACAAGTTTTGGCTGTTGCACCCGGACAAAACATTGGTTTGTTAGGCAACTCTCGCAAAGATGCTAGAGAAGTCGATGTATCTCTACCTTTTTTTGAGAATTTGATTCAAACTGCTAAACACGCCCTCGGTATTTGATAACTCGGTATTTGATAACAAAGCAGGTGCAGCAGGGAAAATTGGCGATCGAGCGTTGTGAATTTTGCATAATTTAAAACTCAAAACTCCCAACTCTCGATCGCCCCACAGCGTGCTATAATTACAGGTCGCCGCCTTTAGCTGCCAAGAGAAAAATCACGATCGGGCCCGAAAGCACGACGGCTGCGAGTAAAGCTACCTGAACAATGAGTTGGTAGTCTACACCAGCCATACCACTGAAAAGATCGGTTATAAAGTCCATGTGTCCTCCTGACTGTAGTGATTAAGTCTAGATTGTTGAATTAGAAAATCCGCTTCTGATTTTACCGGGCTATCGTCCCTATTTTTTAAGGAACTTTACAAAATTCAACAAAATGTAAACTACGATCGACCTCCCAGTGACAGGGAACCGGGGACTTGATGCCTCTTCCGGGAAAGTGCTCCGAATCTAAAATCTAAAATCTAAAATCGAACGAACTATGGCGAATTGGCGTTGCGTAAAGCAGTGCGGTGCTTGTTGTTACCTAGAACCAGCAGAACGCCCTGACTTAGACGAGTATTTATCTGAAGACGAATTAGCGCTCTATTTGAGCTTAGTCGGAGATGACGGTTGGTGTATCAATTTTGACCGATCGACCCGAGAGTGCGGAATTTATGCCGATCGACCGCGCTTTTGTCGGGTAGACTCAGAAGTGTTTCAGGAAATGTACGGTGTTGAGCCGGCTGAGTTGAACGATTTCGCGATCGACTGCTGCTTGGAACACATTGAAGACCTTTATGGCGATCGATCTTTGGAAATGATCCGCTTCAGCTCTGAAGTCGGAATTCTCGCCTTACCTGACAACTAACAATCTCCCAGTGTCTCACCGGGAGAGTGTCAAAATAAACAAATCAAAGAAATATCGCGCAGTTGAGTTGAGCTATGAGCAATCGAGAGGGTTTTACAGGCGGATTTATTGCCGGAGCTGCAGTTGGCGGCTTGGTGGGTGCTGTTTTGGGCGCAGTGCTGTCGCGGCGCGCTGCTGAAGCTTTGCTGAGTGAACCTTCAGACGCAAAAACTAGAAAAATCCGCCAGAGGAAAGCCAGCCAACTCGAAGCCGAAGGGATGGAAGTAGCAAGGCTGAGTTTAGAAGATAAAATTGCCCAGCTAAATCAGGCAATAGATGACGTGCGACTGCAACTCGGCGACGTAAACGGCAACGCGCTGCCGCACAACAGCGAGGGTTCGATCGCTCAAGACTCCTAACTCCATTTAAGATTTTAGATTAGTCGGGCAGATCAATGCGGGCTACTCACATCTTGCACCATTCTCGCTTCACAGACCCGAAAGGTCTGTGAAGCGAGTGATTTTTATTATGGGCCGTTGCTCTTCTAGCCCGCCCGCAAATAGCCTGATGCTCCCCCTCTCCCCCACCTATGCTAAACTTTAAGCTAAAGTGTCTGTAAACTTTACTCAAACTTCAACGAGAATATATGAGTTATTCCATAGGCCTTTTGGCAACCACGCTGTCCACATTTCTGCAAATCTATGTAGCCCTAATGATTTTTAGGGTGCTGTTAAGCTGGTTCCCCAATATCAATTGGTACGACCCCCCGTTTTCGATTTTGAGTCAGTTAACAGACCCTTACCTGAATCTATTCCGATCTATTATCCCCCCCTTAGGAGGGATTGACTTTTCTCCGCTGATTGCGTTTTTTGTACTTCAGTTCGGCTCGGAATTCTTGATCGGTCTTTTGACCAACTTGCAAACAGCCTTGTAGTTAGAAAAGCTTAATTTTTTAAGCATCAAGTGTAAATTGTTTGGCAGACATAGCTGCCGGCAACTAAATTTTAGATTTGAGATTTTTAGATGAACTCCCCGGTTGAAAAGCTGGGGAGTTCATCGTACACGAGAAATGAGAAATTGCCAGCCACTCAACAATCTCAAATCTAAAATCTACAATCGAAAACTGCATCGCGGTTTCACGGGCAGCCAACCCAAAATCTCAAATCAGCAATCTAAAATCTCAAATAGTTTTGTTAACGGCGAACCACGCCAGTAAAACCTGTAGCTTTAAATTGCTTGAGCTTCAAAGGTGTTCGTTGATTGGCCGCAACGGAAATTCTGAGCTGAAAATCGCTAACTCCGGGAGGAACTTCTTCTATAGAACCCAAGCGAGTGCGATTTTGCATCACCGGATTGTCGTCGGCATCATAAATGCGGCCGAAAATATCGGCATTGACAACTGGTTTGCCGGTGCTATTTTCAGCTTTCCCAGTAATCAAAAAGCAGGTAGCTTCCATAGAACTGCCGCTGGTGACTGTTCCTTCTCCCATTTCGGCAGGACATTCGCGATAAGAAAGGTCGGAAAGTTTAATCTGCGTCAGAGCCCAAGCAGGTGGAGTGTATACCAAACTAAAAATTCCGATTAGGCAAGTAGCAAAAAAAAGGCTGATAGCTCGAAATTTCATAAATGGCGGCGCAAGTATATTTTAATTCTCAGCTTAGCGCGAATTCAGCCTCAAATTCCTACTTATAGGAATTCTGAAAACTACAGCTACTTTTTCCCGAAATGGCATTAATCTAGACCTAAATGCTGTCGCAAGGCTTGGCGCATCACATCTACTGGGACGGATTCTTTATCCAGCCAAATTTTTAAGGCGGCTGCTCCTTGTTGAACTAGCATTTCGAGTCCGTCAATAGCTCGCGCTCCCCGAAGCTGTGCATCTTTGAGAAACTGGGTAGGATTAGGGGTGTAAATTAAATCATAGACGATCGCACCTGCTGAAATTCGATCAATCTCACCAGCCGCAACTGGCGACTTTTCCCCCTGCGGATACATCCCCACTGGCGTCGTGTTCACCAGCAAATCTGCCTGCGAGATTAACATTGACAAATTATCCCAAGTATGAACCTGCAAATTCTGCACGGGCATCGGAGAATTGACCCAACTCTGCTGAAATTCCGCTAAATTTTGTTCGCTGCGGCCGACAACGTGAATCTCTGCACATCCCAATTGAGCGCATCCAGCCACAACAGCCCTCGCCGCCCCGCCATTCCCCAAAATTACTGCTACTTTCTGACTCCAATCGGAACCCCCCCTAGCCCCCCCTTGGTAAGGGGGGGGACAGGATTCGACAGCCGTATTGCCCCTTTCTAAGGGAGAAGTCGCCTCTTTAGCCCCCCCTTGGTAAGGGGGGGTTGGGGGGGTGTGCAGCGGCGCGAGAAAGCCTTCAACGTCAGTATTTGTGCCGCACCAACCTTTGTCAGTTAGGTATACGGTATTGACGGCGCCGATCGCTCGGGCGATCGGGGAAACTTCCGACAGCAACGGTAAGATTGCTTGTTTGTGCGGAATTGTGATGCTAAATCCCCGAACGCCGATCGCCGCAAATCCTGCAATAGCAGCTTTTAAATCCCCTGGTTTTACCGGAAACGGCAAGTAAATAAAATCGACTCCCAAGTGGGAAATAGCAGCATTGTGCATCGCCGGCGACAGAGAATGTTCGACGGGATGACCAATTACTCCCAACAGTTTAGTAGTGCCTTTAATCATTTTTGTTAGTTGACTGTTGACTGTTGACTGTTAACGGTTGACTGTTGAGTTTTGTTAGTTTTCATACCAGATCCTGCTACAGTTGGGCCCTTATTTTTTAGTCGGCGAGGAGTGAAGTTCGTTGGTTCAGAAGCGATTTTCCTCGCCGAGTGACTGTAAACCGTCAACTGTTAACTCTCAACTGTTTGCCGAAACTCTTTGGCGTCAGCCAAAATCGGATTGACATCAAACCAATAATCTTCGCCGTAACGGTATTCAAACACCCAGAGACTCCGCAGCAATATTTGGTATTTAGTTTCCCCACTCACAGTTTTGGTAGCGGATACTTGGCGCAGCAATTGCCACTCATCAGGTTCGATCGCCAAAGTAAGCTGGTGGCGGCGCTGCACAATCACATTTTCCAAAGTTTCCCGCGACAGAGGAGGGTCTTGTTTCTGCAGACAGCCATACAGTAGTTGCAGCAAATTGCGGACATGACCACCGCTGACTCGACACAGGCGATCGAGAGTTTCCGCAGAGTCGAAAACTTTGCCTACCAAAGCATAGCGTTGTGAAGGATGCACCGTCGGAAAAGCCCGCGCCAGAACCATCTGCCGCAGCAATTCCAGACCCTCAGAGCACTCAGAACCGTCGCTAAACTGCACCGGCACCATCGGCAAAACCTTCGGATCTACCCCAAATCGATTGGTCAACTGGCCCAAATCGTTAGAGAAAATCAGCACCAAAGGAATTGTATACACGACGTGACAATTTAGTCTTGCCAACTGTTCGCCGCGATCGACAAACAGGTATTCCGGCTGCAGCCGCCCCGTCGGTTTCGCGCACAGGTGTATGCGATCGAGATTGTCGATAATTACTACAAGTCCTTGTTTCCCTTGGCGTTTGAGTTCTTGATTAGCCGGTTCTAGCAACTCTTTATTAAGCGCATCTAAAATTACATTAGTTCGCGGCTCCAAATATTGCCTCAACTCCGATCGCAAATTCGGAGCATCTTTCGCCTTAGCAGTAATTTTGCCAATTCCCAGCGCCAGAGAAAACTCTCCCTCCGTGCTGGCATTTATTTCCCCCAAACCAGGGACATTAGCTTCAGCCCTCAAGTCTATTTGAGTTTGAAAAACATCAGCAACCCCTTTGAGCAAAGCTTTAAAACCCGTCGGTTGCAGCTTGATTTTCATTTTCTCGATGCTTTCGCTCACCTGACGAGCAACGCTCAACAAAATATCAGTGATATCTACATCTGCCATGTCTAAGTCTTTACTCGACTCAAAGTAAACAACATGAAATCCTTGTTGCTGCAATTGAGCTTGCAGCCGCAGCAATTCAGTTGATTTACCAGAGCCGATGTGACCGGTGAATAATTGACAGGTAGGTGCATCCGGGGACAGACGGCTGATGGTGCGCTCCAATTGTTCTACGATTGTGCCACCCCGCACTGAAGAGAAATCGATATAGTATTGTCGGTCTTTTTGATTTGCTACTGCCAGGGTGTAGCTGGGATTGCAGGTGCTATAAAATTTCTGTAAATTTAGTTCCATACCCTGTTCCATCTTTCACAACATTATGCCCTAATACCTTATTCGTTTCGCTACTTTACTAATCAGAAAAAGTTGCCCGTTTATTCTGCTGTTTTATTTTGCGGTCAATATCTTGATGTAGCTCATAAAATTTTAGATTTTAAATTTTAGATTTTAAATTTTAAATTGGTAATGACTCATCACTATCGGGGTTGGCTTCTTCCCTCCCTGGCTATTTTTTTTTAACTTTTATCATAATACGCGCTAACCAATTATACCTAATTTTTACATACAGGGAATGAAGGGAAGTCACTAATACCCGATAGCTAGGCAATCGCTCTGTCTCGATCGCGATTTTGTATATTGAAATCAATGACGAAGAGTGGGCCGTAATGTTCTCGCCTCAAAGTGGCTATTTTAGTACGGTTAACCGAATATATAATGTGCGGGAACTTGCACCCGCCCCGATGCGGTTATCAAGTCAAGATCAACTCAAATCTGAAACCTCAAATTTAATTGCTTCAGCCAATCCCGTGGTAGATTTAACACTGTTAGCTGCACCGATTCGGCAGATTGGATATTGCCCAAAAACGGATGCTAGAATCCTACCATTTTAATGAAACTAGGACTTCCCCACGCTTTCTTCAGAAACCCGGTTTTTTTTATATTTCTCCTTACTAAATCTCTTATTTTCGTAAAAAACGGCTTTCTTAGCACACTCTCTCTTCCCTAACTCTAAGCTTTTTGCGCCCTCTGCGGTTATTTCAAAAAGTCTTTATCCAACTAAAATAAAACTTTTATATCCTCTTTATCTGCGGTTAGAAATCCCCAAATTATACAAAAAAAAGGGCTGGCAATTACGCCAGCCCTTCAACTAATTTTAGATATTAAATTATTGCTAATTTAACATCTAAAACCTCTAATCAATCTAGCTTCTGTCAGTAGCAGCTACTGGCTCAAAGCTTGGAACCACCAACTCATCATTCTGCTTAGTGAGTTGATTGTACAGCCGTTCGGTATTCGGGAAATTCGCAGCCGGTAGAGTTGGGAAGCGACGATAAGGAACAGTATCCTCACCAAAAGCCTCAGCATATTCAACGCTGTTCAACATCGCGTTGATAAAGCCCTTAATCCCTTTACTTGCCAAGATTTGGTTGTACGTCCGAATCTCCGCTTGATTGCGGGGAGCGCGGCCCAAGAAGTGCTTGGTTCCCAACTCAATCACCTTAGTATTGGGATAAGGTGCGTAGAACTGTTTGACGTACAGCGACGAGCAGCCCAAAGCCTCAATGAACTCCTTGAGATTGATTTCATTGTTGCCAAGTTTGCTTTCCAGCGCTGTGAATTCATTCTTCACAACATAGGGGTTGATGTCGCGCTCAAAAATTTGACGGTAAGCAGCTTGAATTAAAGTTTTCAAAGCTACTTTGTCCGAAGTAGTCGTCAGCTTGAACACCTTAGTTTGTTCGCGCCGCTTGCTGACACCTTGAGCGAGGCTATTTTGTAACTCGAAATCGCCCCGATCGAGCGCAGTGCCGAGTTCAATAAATCGAGGAGTTTCGGGCGTCTGAGCTTGGACATTTTGCTCAGCGACGGAACCCGATCGCATCGTCCGCATCGACAAACCACCGGGAGTCACATAGCGCTCGTAGGGCACTGTATCTTCCCCAAAAGCTTCGTTGTACTCCGTGCTGTCCAGGATGCTATCAACCAGCGCGTAGAAACCCTTCTTGGCGCAAATGTCAAAGTAAGCGTTCATTTCCTGGCGGCCATAGGTAGGGCGTCCCAGGAGTCGGCGGTGAATGTACTCGATCGCCTTACAAACGTACAGCTTGCTCCAGTACATATTGCGGAACACGTCAGACTTCGCCAACATCCGAATAAACTCGCGCATCGGAATGTCGCCGTTTTCGAGCTTAATTTCCGCCACCTTTTGGCGCTGGCCGTCGAACACGTCGCGACCGAACACTTGCAGGTAAGCTGCCCGAATCACCGCTTGGGTGGAACTTTCGGTAAATTTGACACTGGAAGCACTGCTGTAGCCGCTGCCTACAGAAGCACCGCGGCCAGTGGTTTTTCTCGGAGCACTGTAGCCACCCGGCAACTGGTCTAATTTAAAGACCTTGGGGCCAAGAGAGCCGGGAGCCTTGCCGCGGGCTTGCGGGTTGCTCAATTGGTTTTCAATCCCCGCACCTTGACGGATCAGGATGCGGCGGGTGTCCTTGCCGAAGGGAGCGGGACGGCTCTTGGGGTTGCGAGTTTCTTGCGGGAAAATCGCGCCGAACTGAATTTCTAAGGGGTCATTGCCAACACCGTAAACGTGCTGGTCTGGTAGCGGCTGAGTGTAGCCTGCGAACAAAGTGATGAACTGAGGAACCTTGCGGAACGGAGCGCTGAAATTGAACAAATCAATTTGCGGGCCCCAGTTGCGACATTCCTGAGCTTCTTGGCCCAAACCACGTAGGTAAGGCACTGTTTCTTCGCCGAAGTAATCGGAATACTCCTGGGAATAAACCATTGCGTCTACGAGGGCTGCCAGGCCGCCTTTGCTGACGATCGCAAAATACTTGCTAAATTCCTCCCGCGAGCTCAAACCGCGACCTAGGAAGTGACGAGCGGCAAGTTCTACAGCACGGCTGTTGACAAACGGCTCGTAGAATTGCTGACGGTACAGAGGAGATTTACCAAGGCGGCGAATAAACTCTTTCATGGAGATTTCGCCATTTTTGACCTTGGATTCCAAGTCAGAAATGCTTTGGCTGTATGCGCGGGTAATATCGCGCTCGAATACTTGGCGGTAAGCTGCTTTGATTACTTCTAGCTTTTCCCCCCCAGACAGGCCGGTTTTCATGACGAATTTTGATCGTCGCTCGGCTGCGTTGAAGTAGATTTGAGGCAGTTGCAGGCCTTGCTGGTCGTTGCTTTCGCGCTGCCGCACCTTGTCTGAAGGTGTGGGAGCTTTGAATTCGGTAATTGCTACGTCGAAATACTGTCCGACGATCGCACTTGCCTCTGCATTGTTTCTGAAATAGCCCAAAGATGCTGCCTTCATTTCCTGCATTGCCACAATTGTGGCCGCCGAAGAGCAAGCATTTTCGATGATTTCCCGCAATCCGCGCACGTTCACCGAAATAATGTTCGGGTCGCCCGCGACAATTGCGTAAGTGATGTAGCGCAAAAACCAGCTCAAATCCCGCAGAGATTTGGTCATGTTGCCCGGGCCGTAGCGCGAGACATTGATCGGCTGAAATCCTGCGGGGATTGGGCCGCTGTAGCCGCCACCGTTGCCAGAAAATAGATTTCCTAGCCCCAAGAAACCACCGCCGCCACCGCCGTTGCCGCCAGCGCGGCTTTCTACGTAGGTGACATTTCCCAGTTTCATGCCTTCAGAGACATTCGCCGAGCCGCCGCGAGCCGCACCTGCTACAGCCATCGCAGGTTCTTGTGGTCTTTCCAAAAATGCCAGCGGGGAACCGCCGGTAAAAATCCGGTTGGCTGCGCGGGATACTATCAGTTCCGAATTTTTGGTCAGCGTCGCAGAGATATCGATCCGAAGAGCCCCTGAACTGAAATAACTTGCCAGTTCGCTGAGTTCGCCCCGCTGTAGAAAGCGGTCTTGCTGTTCTGCTTGCGAAATTGTTGCGACCGGTACAGTTTGATATAGTTGCGGACGCGCAACCGAGCTTCCACCACTTGCCTTTACAGTCATTAGACTCCTTCGCTCCCTATCTAAATCGTTGTAGCATTTACCCAGACTAACCCTGCCTTCTCATGCAGGGCAAAGTAGGTATTTTTGCTTTGTTTACTTTTTGCCTTTACCCGTCACGAGGTTCGGGCGCGCTTACTTTCTTAGATTAAAATGTTTTGGTTTCATCTTTCTGCCTGCCGGGAAATGTCCGGTCAGAAGGCAGGCACGGGGTACTCCCTCCGCTGCGCTCCGCCCGTACACCCGTGAAAAAAAAGACTTGGCAGGATATTTGACGAGTGGGCGATCGCAGTAAGTGCCGTCAATTAAGGGAAAAGAAAATCAAAAATTTTCTTCTGCCTTTTTCTCTTGCCTTTAACTTTCTGCTTAAAGACGCCTCCGCTTTACCCGAAAGCTCAGCGGTAGCGGTGGGTTATTGACAGTCCTCGTTTGTTAAAAAGCCTGTCGAGATTTATTGTATAGATTTAAGAGAGCGTATATGAGAAAAAATGATAAGTTTTATTACGCCGAAGCTGTCAGGGCTTGGCAGTCATGGGTTAGTCGATCGCCCGATCCCTCTGTTTCAGGCTTCCCAACTTGGCGAAACGCCACTTTTGTTGCGATTAACGAAGCATTAGAAGTGCATGGCCTAGCGCTGTTACCCCCTAGCTACTGACAACGAATCTCAAAACCCACGCACTATTACCTCACCTATGGATACTACGCCTGATATCAGCGCTGCCGTGCGGCGGCTGTACGATACTTTCCCTTTCCCGCCCGATCCTTTGTCCGATGAACCGCCCCCTGGGTACAACTGGCGCTGGAGTTGGCCTGATGCTTACAATTTTTGCACCGGCCAAAAGCCGCCAAAACTGGATATTCGGATTTTAGATGCTGGCTGCGGCACTGGTTCGAGCACCGATTATCTGATTCACCTCAATCCTGAAGCTTCGGTGACGGCGATCGACCTGAGTGAAGGTGCTTTGAAAGTAGCACAAGAACGCTGTCGGCGATCGGGAGCGCGCGAAGCTGATTTTCGCCACCTCAGCCTGTACGATGCCGCGGAGTTAGAGGGCGAGTTTGATTTGATCAACTGCGTCGGCGTGCTGCACCACTTACCCGATCCGATCCGGGGCATTCAAGCGCTGGCGGCGAAGTTGGCAGAGGGCGGTTTGATGCACGTTTTTGTGTATGCTGAGCTCGGACGCTGGGAAATTCAACTCATGCAAAGGGCGATCGCCCTTCTCCAAGGCCCGCAAAAAGGTGACTATCCCGATGGTGTGAAAGTCGGTCGTCAAATCTTTGCTTCTTTACCAGAAAACAACCGTCTTGTCAAGTACGAAAAACAGCGTTGGGCAGGAGAAAATCAGCGAGACGAATGTTTTGCTGATATGTACGTTCACCCGCAGGAAATTGACTACAATATTGAGACTTTGTTCGAGTTAATTGACGCTTCGGGGTTGGAATTTATCGGTTTCTCAAATCCGGGATATTGGCAGTTAGAACGACTGTTAGGGAAAGCACCGGATTTGATAGAAAGAGCTCAGGGTTTGACGGAAAGAGAGCTTTATCGATTAATTGAATTGTTGGATACGGAAATCACTCATTACGAGTTTTTCTTGGGCAAAAAGCCTGTTAATAAAATTGATTGGTCGGACGATAAGGCACTTTTGGCGGCAATTCCAGAGTTGAGTAGTTGTATGCACGGTTGGCCGAGTCAACAAGTGTTTGATTGCAACTACCAATTGATCAATTTGTCAAGTGCTGAATTTGAGTTTTTGCAAGGTTGCAATACCAAAACTGTGGGAGAGATTTTGGCGGATGTGGAGATGGGATTGGATGAAGTGCGATCGATCTTATCAAAACAGCTAATTTTGCTCACACCCGGTAAAATCTAAGGGCGGGCAATATGCTTAACTCCTACTCCCCACAATCAAATTAGCTTTTTGTGGAACAGGCATCTTGCCTGTTCTTTGCTCGGAGTATAATTTATGTTAAATTCCCAATTAATCAAGGTTTTACCGTTGGAGGATTAACAGCCGTAATTTGTGAATAACGAGCGAAATCAGCAATGTTAAAAGTTAGGATATGAGTTAAACCATGAACTAGCATAGCAGCAACTAGCCGCGCATCATGAACGTTAACACCTACAACCTTATACGTTATCACCAGTCGCTCCCATTCTTGATAAATTGCTTCGGTATCCAACAACAGAGGAAAAAGCTGTTTTAAGCGATTAATTTCTGCCTCTGCTTCTGTTGCAGTACGCCCTAATCCATTTCTCTGGATCGGGCGCGTGCAAACGTTCCAAAACTCGATCAAATTTTGGGGTACGATATAAAGTTGTTCCCCGCGATCGCGCAGAGTAATCACGGCATTAACGGCATCAGGATTCATTGGGTGTGCTGTATCGATGCTACGCAGCAGTATATTTGTATCTACGAGAAACGGCATTTAACCTCTGTCTCCATAAATGCTCTCTCTGCTAATAGCTTCATCTGAAAGAGTGGGGAGATTTAGGGTACGATGACTGTCAACCCATTCTTGAAATGCTATTGACCATTCTGTTGGGGTAGCTGTTTCATAAAATGGAGGTTGTTGAGGTTCAATTAGCTGTTTGAGCATCGCATCTAGTAATGGTTTAATCTGATCCGCCGTGCGGCTGGTGATTTTTTCCAAAACTTGAGTAATCGTCTGTATCTCTTGTTCGTGAGATTGCTGAAGATTGTGCAGCATAATTATCCTTGAGTGCAAGTTTTTGGGCTGATGATAGCGGGGTCGATCGCACTTTTTAAATTGATTTTAATATTATAACTGTAGCGCAAAGCCTAGGAAGTAGGCGATTGCTCGTTCCCAGGCTCTAGGCTGGGAACCAGTTAATCCTGGATGCACGTACTAGGATTTTCTGTCATTGCGAACGTAGTGAAGCAATCTCAAAGCTGACGCACCTTTCCCAAATCCCAAATCCCAAATGGATTGACACAGGCCCCCGTCTGCGGCTACGCTTTGAAGTTAGAGGTTGCTTTGCTTGTAGAGGAAGTAGCCGGCGTCGCCCAAAAATCTAGTTGCACTGCCCAAAGCTGCTGGTAACAGCAATGGACAGCTAACCGCCAAACTGATCACAGCAGTCTGGAGGCTAACGGAGTATCTTAACATCCTCTGTAGCCGCCCTGCTATGTGTTGAAATGCGGGGCGGCTGGGTTTTTGGGTTTTTCTAGAAAACCCAAAACCAGGAGAACATAATTATGTCACAGGAATTCTTGCCTGACGACAACAAATTCGCTCGGCCAAATGACGACTCAGCAGCAGAATCGGAACAGGATGTGGTGTGTGTAACGGTGACAGGTTCGCAATCGGGTGTCAGGGAAACCATACTCACTTTGTACCGCCTGGGATTTGCCCAAGTGGGCGATTGGAGTCCCCTACAACGTGCAGCTAATCCGAAGCAAGTGATGAGTGTGCTGATTCGCCGTCGGAAGCGCAAAGTGTAGGTGTTTGCTCGTTCCCAGGCTCTAGCCTGGGAACACATTCCATGAGCATCTGCCTCCTGTTTTTGTTTTTATCCGCTAGCGAGGCAGAGCCTCTGGATCTCGGTTTCCAGGCTAGAGCCTGGGAACCAGTTAATAAGACCAACAAATATCAGGCACGTTACTTTACTAAATCAGGATAAGAGCATATCCTAATTTAGAGCCTCAAACATCTATAAATCAAGCTAGGCAGGGTAACGCACATTTCCCCGCCTAAGTCCTGTAACCTTTGTAGAATCGCTAGTTTGATATATAAAAACTTTATGTGTTATGTTAAAAACTTACTAAATTATTACAATCTACTGAGGTAACAAAATGTCTTCTGAAAATAAACTGTTAGAAACAGAATACTTAGAAACAGAATACTTAGAAATCGAACATATAGAATGGTGGGAAAACATTCCCGATTATGCCGAAGACACTTTTACAATCAAAACTAGAAAGGAAAGTCATAATATTGATGCCAAAGAATATGATAATAATATTATGAAAATAATTAATGAATATTCAATAAAGGGTTGGGTAGTAGTTAGCGTCACAGATTCATTTGTTCGCACTAATAGACGTAACGTATTAGAAAGAAAACATGATGTATTACATAGAAGTAGATGCTATTTATTAAGTAGAAATTGTGAAAAACTCACAAACAGCCCCGCGCTGTAACCGCTCCAATCGCCCCGACCGTAGCAAGCGCTAACACACATTTCCCCACCTAAGCCCTTTAACCCTTGCACTATAGAAAAAACGGTATGTAAAAAAAAATTATATTTTTTCATAACTTTTAGATTAACTTCTTTTCAACCTCTGTCGAATTCTTGTCAAATCTTCTTCCTTTTCAACATCTACAAAATATTCAACGTTAAATGTAAACTCTTCATCATGGTATGTTTCAATCGCTTGTTGTTCTATAGTTTTTAATTTATTTACAACCTTTACATTGAAAATATATCCTTTCTCTAGAAAACTGAGATTACTAATTTGAATTACTTCCCCTACTTCTAAACCTAAGTCAAAAGAAAATCTACATAAAGGTATAAAACTACAAATATCGTTAGAATTCTCTTTAAAAACAGACATTATTATTTTTGATGTAATCATACAGATTTTTCTCAAATTAAGATAAAGTATTTTAACACAAAATATTTTAAAAACATAACCATTTAAAGGTGTGACGCGACAAAGCTATACCGCCCCGCGCTGTGACCGCTCTGTGTGTGCCACCGCTCCCATACCATCCTAGTTTTTAAAAAAGCTGTACGTTCTCAGTCGTGACTGTGACGCAAAAAAGCTAGACCGCCACCGCTCCATTCCGATCGCTCCAACCGTGGCAACCTTGCCAGACGTTAGACCCACGCTAGACCCGCAAACTTTGCCTGTGATGCAACTCTGCCAGCCTTGCTACTGCCACAGGTGGAATCATCCCAAAACCCGCTAGACCCCGCCAGATGGTGCATTTTGTACCCTTGCCTGTGGTGACGGGGCGATCGACTTGACACGGGGCGATCGGACAGTGCTACCCAGCTTGTTAATTCAATGAAAATCACTGCGACCGCCGCTTCCCTCGGATGTGTAAACATTTTAATAACCATAGCAATCCTGGAAGGTAAAAGATGACACAAGCCCACAAACAGAAACTTACCTTTGAAGAGTACCTCACCTATGAGGACGACACCGACAACCGCTACGAATTAATTGATGGAGAGTTAGTAACATTGCCGCCAGAATCCGAACCCAACACTGCCATTGCTAACTATCTACTATTCACTCTGGCTAGTAGCGGGTTCATCCCACTGAGGCTGATCAGAACACATATCTGCGAAATCCAAGTTCCGATCGTGCGGGAGGGCGACGCAGCTAACCGCTACCCAGATTTGGTGGTTTTGCGCCCGGAACACATCTTGCTGACAGCAACCAGGCTAACCATCACCCAAACTATGCCACCTCCTCAGTTGGTTGTCGAGGTTGTTAGTCCAGGTAGAGTTGGGCGCGATCGCGATTACATTAGTAAACGAGCTCAATATGCAGGGCGGGGTATCCCTGAATATTGGATTGTTGACCCTCAAGAGGAGATAGTAGCGGTACTACGACTAGAATCAGGTGAGTATGTCGAAGTTGGGGTTTTTCAAGGGGAACAAGGGCTGATATCGCCGACTTTTCCGCAGTTGAACTTGACGGCCCAACAAGTCTTGAAAGGAGAGTTTTAGCCGCCGATTTGAGACATTGTGCGGCTGTAATTGCCCTTCCCTAATTTATCGCACGTTTAAGAATTTGACCGACAACTCCGTACCTGTCGCCTGTCAATCCATCCAATTCGTGTTGGGAGTATGTCACTTTTGTAGTGAGTAATTATACTTATGTAGCTTTTCCCTGATTTCCAATTAACCCGTTCAAGTAA
>NZ_JAUBSB010000019.1:0-104476 GCF_036702135.1 Microcoleus sp. LAD1_D3
TGATTTTAAACCATCCTAATCTTTCTTCAGTCTTGTCTTATGGTACTTTGGCTGCTTAAAAACTGTCCGGAGTATTGATATTTAAATCCTGGTCAAGTTACTATCGAATATTGAAAGCGGTTAATTAACCTGGCAGAAAGCCCAGGTATAAAAATTGAGAAAACAGCGATAACTTATCCACAAAAAACGCTGTCTTTGCCGAAAAAGATTATCACAGCAGAAGCCAGAAATAGCAGTAGGATAAGTGGTACTGTATCCCTTAGATGAGTGTCAGTCCGTCGCTCAAATACTCCAAAGGAAATGATCGAGTCGGCAGTTGCGATCGCCCCCACAGACTAAAATAAACTAAAATTGCAAGTATTGGTCGATCGACCCCCGTTACTAGACTAAATTTGCATTAAAGGTTTGCTATACTCCAAAAATAGACACATATTAACCTTTGGAAAATTAATAGGCCGGAGCTATGACATCCTATGCAACCTCTACAGCAAGAGCCGAGATGAGTGAGATCCGGCGCTTGAAAAACATACTGCCCCCAGAACTCCAAAGTTGGGTAACAGTAGAAAAAACAATAGAAGTTAATCCCACCCTGATCCGGAGCGAAGAAATAGGCAAAGACCAGGTAGAAATCCAAATAGACCTGATCCGCTGGGAACAGCTAGCAATGGATCAGCGGAACCTCCTATTTTGGCACGAAGTCGCCAGAATCCAAAACGACACCATCCCCAGAGACGGTTGGGAAATGGCAGCCCTCGCCATTGGTTTAGGTGGCGCCGTCGGCGAACTTTGGGTGCAAGACGGCTTGCTGCTGTTACTAGCCCTATCCCTGTGTGGCGTCTCCGGCTGGAGACTTTTCCAAAAAAACAACGGAGAGAAAAGTTTAAAAGAAGCAGTAGACGCCGACGAAAAAGCCCTAGCCCTAGCCACCCGCTTCGGCTACACTCTCCCAAACGCCTACAAAAGCCTCGGCAGCGCCTTAAAAACCTTAATCGAGCAAACCTCCAAAAAACAGCAGCGGGCTAAATACGAAGCTCGTCTCCAGGCGCTCAAACGCAACGCAGCCAAAGCCAAAGCCAAAGTCAAACCCATCACCCGCGAAACATCCCAGTCAGAAAACGTCTACAATTCTTAACCTCATCCCCCGACGCTGGTTACGGGGGTTTTCCAGTTAACGGTTAACTGTTGACTTCTGTGTTAGCTGTTGACTGTTAACTGCGATGGCTATCCGGTGCAAGACAGGCACAAAAATTATTAACGACAAGATTAATCAGTCTGAATCCACAAAAATCTTGATTCCGATGTCAAAGTTTGGCAGCGACTGGGTTCAAAAATCTTTGGGCCAAAACTGGCACTGGTAGACTTAAGTCTATTTTTGCCTTTGATATCATTCTCGGCGGGCGAGTTTGCAGGCGTTTTTGTAAAGTTTGTATAAAGCTAGCCTTTTGTTAACCATAATATTTGGTAAAGGTGGAGCGGCTAGGACAGAATAAGCTAAAGACATCAGCTTGAAATTTGAAACCAGGACTTCATGGTCAGTCACACCCCAGAGGCAGATTTTCGGGTTACGTACTTGGACGAGATTCCCTCAGTTCACATACCCGTGCGCTTGAGCGTACTTGAAGCCGTAAACTTCAAGACAACCTGCCAGCAACTTTTCTCTGGAAGCACCGTTCCCAGCAAAATTGTCCTAGACTTCAGTCAGACGACATTCATAGACAGTAGCGGGATCGGTGCTTTAGTCAGCAATCTGAAATTTGCCAAACAGCGAGATAGCGACTTGGTGCTCCGAAGCCTCAAGCCGCAGGTGATGGCAGTATTTGCTCTCACCAGCCTAGATCAAGTGCTGACGATCGAGCAGCCCTCTGCAACCTCAACTCCCACAGAGACCAACCCCTCGGACAATCAGCTACCGATGACGCACCCCTCAGTGCAATCGTGGGTGAAGCGGCTGATAGATATCGTTGGGGCAATCGTCGGTTTGATAATTACAGGAATTTTGCTCGTACCCATAGCAGCAGCTATCACTATCAACGATCCAGGCCCGATATTTTTCGGTCAAACCCGCTGTGGCTGGATGGGCAGACAATTTCGGATTTGGAAATTTCGATCGATGTGTACCAACGCCGAAGCTATGAAAGCCCAAATCAAAAACCAGGCTTCTGGCGCATTTTTCAAAAATGACAACGACCCGCGGATTACCAAAGTCGGGCGCATCTTACGCAAAACCAGCCTCGACGAACTGCCCCAGTTTTGGAACGTGCTCAAAGGCGAAATGAGTCTAGTCGGCACTAGACCGCCTACCCCAGACGAAGTTGAGCGCTACGAAGTCCCTCAGTGGCAGCGTTTGGATGTCAAACCCGGGATGACAGGGGAATGGCAAGTCAACGGTCGCTCTCAAGTCCGCGATTTTGAAGATGTCATCCGTTTAGATTTAAAATACCAACAAAACTGGAGCCTGGTGTATGACCTCAAACTAATTGTCAAAACTGTAACAGTCCTGTTTAACAAAAATAGTGGCGCTGTGTAGGAACCCTCAACAACCCACCGCTGAACTTTGAGGTGCTGTTGCCGACGAGGGGCGGGAACTCGAACTTGATACTTAGTCAAGCAGACGATCGCTAGCGATACCTACGTTAGCATTAAGTGTTAAAATTCACACGCCCAGAAAATGCACAGCTAGTTGCCAGCTCTGCATTCAGAGCATTAATAATTAGCAGCTTGCGAGTTCGAGCTCATACTCGAATGATCCCAGCATGATTTTCGAGGACGAGAAGAACTCACCTGTGTTTAGAAAAGTAGCGACTGCTAACACGGTCGAAGCTTAAATCACTGCCTCGCAAGCTGACTCGGGAATTATCCCTATTTAAACGCCCTACCGAGGCGGGTTACAGTATCGGAAGTCTCTCATTTGCTGTGCGAGTAAATGGTGCGAAAGGAATGCTCACCTTGAGGCAAAACGGGCTTCTTCAACTCAAGCTTGACTTAACTAATATGTTGCCAAGACCTTGCCCTCCTTTTTCTCTCCCTCCCCCGCTGAGTACAGCGGTGGTGGGGGCCGACCAGGGGGAAGAAAGATGAAAGACAAGCAACCAAAGGCCGAGTGGCACCTGCAGGTTGAAACAGACCTGAATGCTTTAACATCCGTTTTGGAATGGTTGGAGAATATCGTTTTGCCCATGATACCAGCGGATTTCTGGTGGCAGTGCCGCCTGATAATCAACGAAGGCTTTACAAACGCTGTCCGCCACGCTCACCTGAACTTGCCGCCCGCGACGCCCATAGACATTGAGGTAAAAGTGTTTGCTGATTACTTAGAAATTAGGATTTGGGACAGGGGTCAACCCTTCAACTTAGAAGCAAAGCTGCACTCGATCATGCAAGAGCAGCGCGATCCTTTGGACAGAGAAGGAGAAAGGGGATTGGTGTTCATGTACAAGCTCACAGACGACCTTCGGTATATCCGTACCGACGATCGCCGCAACTGCCTGGTAATGCGAAAAAACATTACCTGAGGGCGCGATACCCGCCCGGTCAGGGCGGCTTTCGCAAGGAGTGGAAGATCCCCTCGCCCCCTATTGTCCTACCGGGAACCCAACCAAATCCTCTGCAATTCTGCGGGTGTAGGCTCGATGCACGCGGCTGCAGGACAATTTGCTTCAAAATAAATATTATGCGTATTCTAATTTATTCCTATAACTACTATCCAGAGCCGATCGGCATTGCCCCCCTAATGACAGAACTAGCGCAAGGCTTAGTCAAGCGGGGGCACCAAGTCCGAGTCGTCACAGGAATGCCCAACTATCCGCAGCGCCGGATTTATCCGCAATATGAGGGCAAATTTTACCTCACCGAAGAACACAACGGCGTCACAATTCAGCGCAGCTATCTGCGCGTCAACGGTCCCCACCCCACCCTCCTAGACCGACTTTTGCTAGACGGCAGTTTTGTCGTCTCCAGCGCAGTCCAAGCCTTCAGAGGCTGGCGTCCCGACGTAATTTTCTCGACCATGCCCCCTTTACCGATTTGCGTCCCAGTCGCCTTTTACGGCTGGATTCGCGCTTGCCCGATCGTCCTCAACGTTCAGGATATCGTCTCAGAAGCAGCCGTGCGCGTCGGCTTGGTCAAAAAAAATGGACTGCTAGTTCGCATTGCTGACGCTTTGGAAAAATTGGCCTACAGCACAGCCAGCCAAGTCAGCGTCATCGACAGCGGTTTTATCAAAAAATTGCACTCTCAGGGAGTACCCCCGGACAAAATAGTTTGCGTTCCCAATTGGGTTGATGTTAATTTCATTCGCCCCTTACCCAAAGAAAATAACTCATTTCGAGAAACTCACAAACTCCAGGGCAAATTTGTCGTTCTCTATGCTGGGAATATTGCCCTCACTCAAGGCTTGCAAACAGTTGTCCAAGCCGCGGCTCGTTTGAAACATATACCCGAAATCGCTTTTGTAATTGTGGGGGAATTAACAGCACTCGCCCGCTTGCAACAAGATTGCGAAACTTACAAAGCTAATAATGTAATGTTGCTGCCATTTGAACCGCGAGAAAAATTGCCCGAATTGTTAGCTGCTGCTGATGTTAGTTTAGTAGTACAAAAGCGCCGCGTTACTAACTTCAATATGCCTTCAAAAATTCAAGTAATTCTCGCCAGCGGTCGGGCAATTTTGGCGTCGGTTCCAGAAACTGGTACGGCCCAGAAAGCAGTGCAGCAAAGCGGTGGCGGGGTGGTGGTAGCGCCGGAAGATTCGCAGGCTTTGGCTGATGCTGTTGAGGATTTGTACTTGCACCCTGCTAAGGTGGATGCGTTGGGCGAGCAAGGCCGAAATTATGCTGTGGAGAATTACGGATTTGAGGAAGCTTTGAATCATTATGAGGCTTTATTTGCGGCGGTGGCAGCGAGTCATGCTGAGAAAATATTGGCACCGCTGCCAAAATAAGATAAGCGGTTGAAACCGCTCCTACACAACCTTTCATCCCTATCTAAGAGACTAAAGAATTAAGGGGGTAGTTAAACTCGATTTGATATTACCTTTTTCCCAATTCTCAATTACCTTTTTCCCAATTCCCTTTTTCCCAATTCCCTTTTTCCCAATTCCCAATTACCTTTTTCCCAATTACCTTTTTCCCAAAATATTATGAAATTCACCCTGAATGTAGAAAACAACCCTACAGGCTGGCCTGACCACACTCAGCTACCAGAATCAGACGGTACTTTTGTGAAAAATTTTCAAGAACATCCCCAAAGCATTCTGTTAACCGATTCAATTACTCCCGTCCTCGAAAGAATTCATCCAGACGCTAACTACTGTATCGGTCAAGACAGCGGGATTTATTGGCGATTAACTGACCCGCTAGAACGGGGTGCAGAAGCACCAGATTGGTTTTATGTGCCCGATGTCCCGCCAACCATTGACGGTCAATTGCGCCGTTCTTATGTGATGTGGCAAGAATTGATTGCACCGTTAATTGTGTTAGAATTTGTATCGGGCAATGGTGCCCAAGAACGGGACAGAACGCCTTTATTGCGTTCCGGTCAACAGGAAACTAAGCCGGGTAAATTCTGGATTTATGAAAATGTCATCCGTCCGGCATTTTATGGCATTTATGAGGTAAGCAAGGCGAGTGTAGAAGTCTATTATCTGATGGAAAATAGGTATCGATTGGTTGCTGTAAATGAACGCGGTCATTATCCGATTGAACCGTTGGGAGTTGAATTGGGAATTTGGCAAGGAAGGTATCAAAATGTAGATTTGCCTTGGTTGCGCTGGTGGGACAGTGAAGGGAATTTGCTGTTGGCGGGATCTGAAAGAGCCGATGTAGAACACCAAAGGGCCGATGTAGAACAGCAAAGAGCCGATCGAGCAGAACAAGAATTAGAGCAATTGCGGGCGCAGTTGCGATCGGCTGGAATTCAACCGGAATTGTGAGCGAAATCTTGACTGGGAGGTGACTGACCAGAAGTGTCCGGTTAAAGAATTATCATTAACTTTGTAGTGACGGAAGTCCTCAAATCCCGCCCATTGCCGATCGCCAACAATTTTATTATAGTCATTAACCGGACATGATATGAAATAAGGTGCGTACATCATATCATTCTTTCTGTCTGTTGCTAATTTCTGCAAGGCTTGGTTCTGTGCGGTTAGTAATAATAATGCCGCAGACGATCGCCAACGTACTAAAAATATGCACCCACGAAATCGCTTCACCGAGAAACAGCCGCGCAGCAATACCGCTAAAAACCGGAATCAGGTAATAGATTAAGGCCGTGCGGTTCGGGCCAATGAGGGCGATCGCCTGATTCCACGCTAGAAACGCCACCACCGACGAAAGAACCCCTACATAAAGTAACGCCAGGGCGATCGAACGATTGAATACCACAGGGTGATAAATCCAACATTCCAGTGCATAGAAGGGCGATAAAAACAACAGCCCCAAGCTAAAAGTGCATAAAGTGAAAGTTGTCATCCGCAGGTTGGGTGGCTTGCGCTTTACTAGCATAGTGTAGCCAGCAAAGATGATAGATGCTAGCAACATATACAGATCGCCGATCGCAAAGGAAATGCTCAGCAGCCTTTCTAACGAGCCTCCCGCGATTAACAATACAACACCGCTGACGGCGATCGCAATGCCGACAGCGCGCGTTAACGAGATAAGTTCTCCGTAAAAAAAACGAGACATAAGTACAATAAAAACCGGAGAAGAAGTGGCAATTAACGCCATATTCACCGCCAGAGTTGTGTGACCGGCAACGTAAATCAAAGTGTTAAAAGCAGTCACGCCTAACAGCGCCGATACAGTCAAGTAAGGGAGATATTTTTGAATCAATTTCCAGTCAGAAACGGCCGCCCGCACGGTGAATGGAGCCAAAGTTGCCACAGCAATCGCCCATCGCCAGAAAGCTAGACCGAACGGCAAAATATCCTGATTCAAAGCTCTAGCAACGATGAAGTTTCCCGCCCAAATAACAGTCGCAATTACTGCAAAAAAATAACCGAGTGACATTCTCTTATTCATTTAGTGGGGGTGATTTTTATGAGAATGTTTAAGCAGCTTCGTTTGAATTAAGTTAAATAAGGGAATGAGATATAAATAAAAGGCATAAGGGATAAAATCTGAATTCACACTCAAGACAGTTGCAGGCACTAATCCGGCAATATTCCAAGGGATTAATGGAGAAATCACAACAGCGGTATTTTCCAAGTCTACAGCGAGTTGATAATCATCTAATCCATCTTTTCGGTATTTTTCTTCTACTAACTGATGAGTCAGGAGAATTGCGATAGTTTGGGTACAGCCAAATGCTGCTGATAAAATGCTAATTACTGTCGTCCCTAAAAATAAATCGCCTCTCGTTCGAGCTTTGTTTAGATACACTTCAATAAATTCTAGCGTTCTCGTCCCCGCAAAAATGCCGGCAAAGGCTGTCGATACAATCACAACTGTTGAAACTTTGAGCATCGACAAAATGCCTCCTCCCGCCACAATATCTTTTAAACTAGAAGTTGATTCTAACTTAAATCCGGTGAGCGCGAATTGCAGAATGTCGATCGGCGAATAACCTTGAACGAAAATGGCGATCGCACTTCCAGCAATTATACTAACACCCATCGCGATTTTGACTTCGACTCGCAGCACACAAAGGATGAGAATTGTCAAGGCTGGCAGCAAAGTTATCGAGTTAAGATTGAAGGCGGTGCCTAGTTCCAAAGCCAAATTGTTGCCCGAAAGTTCTACGGGATTTAAAAAAGATAAAATTAAATACAAGAGGCTGGAAACTATCAGCGGTAATAAGCCTGTCACGGTCATGTTTTTGAGATTAGTATAAATTTCGGTTTTGGTAATGATGGCAATCAAATTAGCGCTCGAAGACATCGGAGAACACCGATCGCCAAAATAAGCTCCGGCAACAATTGCCCCCGCAATCATATTGGGATTGACACCGCTGCCGCGTGCCGCGATCGTTAACGCAATGCCGATCGTGCTCGCAGTCCCAAAGGAAGTTCCCAGCAGCACAGAAACAATGCTAGTTAAGATAAACGCCGAAAAGATAAAATACTGAGGGCTAATCAATTTAATTCCCCAATATACGAGAACCGGAACCGTCCCCGCAGCCATCCAGACAGCCATCACAGCCCCGATTAAAAGTAAAATACCGATTACTGAAAAAGATTTTTGACTGCCAGTAACAGCCATTTCTATCAAGCTTGTTAGCGGAAATCCTCTTCTCAACAAAACGGCAATCAAAATTACCATCGAAGCCAGAAGTGGAGCAACTATAAAATAACTTTTGATGGCACTCACTAAAAGTAGAATAAATGAAATAATTACAAAAAATAGCAAATCCATTATTGATGGGCTTTCATGTATTCTCTTAGTAAGGCGTTGATCTGAGTTTGATAACCACGACCTTGAGATTTAAACCACTCCAAAACATCACTGTCAATGCGTAAAGTCACTTGAGCTTTAGTCTTAGGGTTAGGCAAGCCTCGCCGAACTACGGCTTTAGCGAACATTTCAGGCGTAATTTCAGGGCAATCAGAGAAATCAATATCTTCATCAGTCATGGCATCTAGACGTTCCCAGTCAGTTTGAGATTTGCTCGAAGTAAATTCGTTGTTCATATTTGTTTGCTTTTCTAGCATAAACAATGCGGGTACATTCCTCTCGTTCTGTATGGACGATAGCGACTACTCGCCCTTGCAACACAAACCAAAAGTCACAAACCTTTGCTCCCCATAACTGAATCGTTCGTCCTCAACTGTTACGATTTCTCCATCAAAAACTAATGGAACATCGATAAAGTCAATTCCATGTTTGCTAAGGTTGGTAAGACGTTTAGTCTCATCCCACTCAAATTCAATACCTTGATTGTCACTAGATATTGTAACTACAATTTGTAGTTACAGACCCTCACTTTATCACATCTTTGAATTGCTCGGGTAGAGCCGATCGCCTCCTTCACCCCTCCCCATCCTAGATGTCACCGCACCCCTGTCAGACGACGCAGCAGCCGCTCGAAACAAAACGCTAAAATACTAGATATCACACAATTTCGGAGTTAATATTTGACACTTGCACCCGCGCGCGAAATCGTCCTAGCTTGGCTCTCTGAGCGCGTTCCTGCTGCCCGCATCACACATATCCTCGGAGTCGAACAGACAGCAGGTGACTTGGCTCGCCATTACGGCCTCGACGAAGCCAAAGCTCGATCGGCCGGTTTGTTGCACGATTTGGCAAAATACTTCAAACCTCCACTGCTGCTGCAAATGGCAAGGGCGGAAGGTTTAGAGTTAGACTCAGTATTGGAAGCAAACCCGCATTTGCTGCACGCAGACGCGAGCGCGATCGTCGCCAGAGACGAATTCGGGGTAGTCGATCGAGAAATTTTGGACGCAATCGCCAATCACACCCTCGGCCGACCAAACATGAGTCAGCTCAGTTGTACCGTATTTGTAGCAGATAGCATAGAGCCGAGCCGCGGCAACACAGCCCAACTAGAAGCTCTGCGCGAGGCAAGCTTGCAAAATCTTTATGCAGCCGTGTGGCAAAGTAGCGATTATTCTCTTAAATATTTGCTAGAAACTCGCTGCTACATCCACCCCCGCACCGTACTTACGCGCAATTGGGCGCTGCAAATGGCCCGCGAATCGCAGGTAACAGGAAATTCGACGGGGAAGTCGATCGAACAAATCACAAGTTAAAAGTAAAATTTACCAGCAATCCTGTCCTTACTTTTGGCTTCAGCCTAACTCCTACTTCCCGTCTCAAACAGCCAACAACCGATGGCCAAAGCGCACCCATTCCCCCGAACCCCTATCAATTAGGAAATTAAACACTTAATGTCAGATCTAACTCAACTCGAATACTCCAGGGCCCAGTCTACAGCAACGGACGGCACCTCCCAAGACGAAGCCCGTGGCCTGATCATGACCGTTGCCCAAGCAGCCGATGACCGCAAAGCAGTAGATATTGTATTGCTCCGGGTGTCAGAAGTATGCTTTTTGGCAGACTACTTTGCGATCGTCACCGGGTTTTCCAATGTGCAGGTACGAGCCATCTCCCAAGCGATAGCAGACCAAGTGGAAGAAGAGTGGCAACGCTTGCCACTGCGTACACAAGGGCTATCAGACGCAAGTTGGGTCGTCATGGACTACGGCGACGCGATTATTCACATTTTGAAGCCTCAAGAGCGCGAATTCTACAATTTAGAAGCGTTCTGGGGACACGCCGAACGCATTGACTTTTCCCCCGCGCCGTGAGGATGGCTAATGTGAAAGACGTTTCTGCTTCTATTTGTCCGGTTCCGCAAGAACAGCGACCCATCAATGAATACCAAGAACTTAAAGAATCCTGGTTTTTTAGCTGGGTAACACTCAATTGGCCCGGATACCTGGCAAAACTAGCTTGGGTGTGGGCTTGGAGTTGCTTGGTATCTGGGCCGATAGCTGCTTCTAGCTTTGCTCCTGTCAAGTATCCAGCTAAGTTTGTCCTGTGCGGTGCCGCAGGTGCCGGTTTTATTCTAGGATTAGCTTTGCTGCGACTCTACTTGGGTTGGTTCTACGTGCGATCGCGCCTTTCAAATCCCACGGTCGTCTACGAAGAGTCTGGCTGGTACGATTGTCAATCTTGGCCTAAAACTCCCGAAGTTTTGCTTCAAGACCAGTTGATTGTCAACTACCAACTAGAACCAATTCTCAGGCGTCTGCGGCAGACATTTTATGGTTTGACAGTATTGCTGGTTGCCGGGGGACTAACTTGGAGTTGTTTGTAATCGGGAATGCAAGGGAGTTTTGAGTTTTGAGATAGCCGCGCACAGCCAACAACACACACGGGGTGCATGAGTCAGAAACGATCGCAGAAAGATTAACTTTACAACTCGTAACTGGCAGCTCGCAACTCCTAACTTCCTCAACCCCAATCTAAAATCTAAAATCTAAAATCTAAAATTGATATGACAAGGGGAAAACGAACCCAAGCTCCCGAACTGGAAGTCACATTGCTGCGCGAAGGTATTGTGGAATCGAGGCACCGCGCCCAGGCCGCTGTCTGCGACAACCGCGGGCGCGTTCTCTCTGTTGCTGGTAACTCGGAAACGGCTTCATTTGTCCGTTCTTCACTCAAGCCTTTTCAAGCTTTGGCTGTGACGGGGACTGGCACTTTAGAACGCTACGAATTGACCGATCGAGATTTAGCGATTATTTGCAGTTCCCATCAAGGTACGATCGAGCAATCGCGCCAGGTATTTAACGTCCTGTGGCGCTGCGACATTGACCCCTCTAAACTTCAATGCCCCATTCCCGAAGGCAAAAAGAGCGCCCTGCAATACAACTGTTCCGGCAAACACGCGGGAATGCTGGCTGTCTGCCAGCAACTGCACTGGCCTCTGGACAATTATTTACGCCGCAAACATCCTGTCCAGCAGCTTATTTTGGGCAAAGTGGCTGACTTGCTGGCAATGCCTGCCGAAGAGTTTATCAGCGCTCGTGACGACTGCGGTGCTCCTACCTATCTGTTGCAGTTGGGGCAAATGGCGTCTTTGTACGCTAAGTTGGCTTCCGGCGACAATGTGGAGATGGAGCGGATTGTCCGCGCTATGACTCATCACCCAATGATGGTTGCTGGTGAGGGGAAATTTGACACGGAACTGATGCGTTTGACTCAAGGCGAATTGGTGAGCAAGTCCGGCGCCGAAGGGGTGCAGTGCATTGGCCGCGTTGGCGAAGGCATGGGCTTGGCAATTAAGGTGACGGATGGGGGAAAGCGGGCTCAATTTGCTGTGGCGATTCACTTGCTCAAGCAGTTGGGGTGGATTACTCCGACGATCGCCGAAACTCTTTCGGAGACTTACCTGACTCTCAGCGAGTTCAAGCGCTTGGAGGTAATCGGGGAAGTTTCGATGCTTTAGGGCGATCGAGACTCTGATCCGATTTCAGCAACCCCTCCCACAATCTAAAAAGTTTTTTTGATTTAGGGGTTGCAATTTTCAGAAAGATATGTTTATATTAGAAAAGAGATAAAACGACGCGGGATAGAGCAGCCTGGTAGCTCGTCGGGCTCATAACCCGAAGGTCAGTGGTTCAAATCCACTTCCCGCCACCAAATTTGATAAGACAAGCCCCGGCAGCCTAAAGGTTGCTGGGGTTTGTTTTATACCGTCTGTTTGATGCCTTCTGCGATCGCCTCTTCGAGAGATTGAAAGCAGTTTATTTTAGTCTGCAAAAAAAATGAGGACACAGCAGTGCTGTGTCCCTACCGGATATTTGTGTTTTTCTTAAACGGAAAAGATAAGACCCATCCTCAACTTCAACACTTAACAAAAAAAGAGGACACAGCAGTGCTGTGTCCCTACCGGATATTTGTGTTTTTCCCAAACGGAAAATATAAGACCGATCCTCAACCTCAAGACTTAACCCCATACTTTTCGACGATTGTTTATGCAAGCTTTATTTGTCAAAAATGTGCAATCCGATATCCCTATTTTTTAAATCAGGATTTTAAATTGCTAAATCGGCTGAGCTTCCAACCAATCAAAAATCAAGTTTAACTGTTCCAATGTCACTAACCCGTACTGCCACAGAACCATCGGCAGTTCGCTGGCATCTTGTTCACCGTGTCGGAGAGCAACGGCGATGGCAGAATTCGATATTGCCAACTCTCCCCGCAAATAATCGATCAGTTGAGCCTTTCTCATCACCTTCACCGCCAGTTTTATGTGCTATTGTAAAGATCTGTATCTAATCGGTCTGTATCGGAAGTTTAATTGGTCTAATTTTAGGTTCACAATAGAGAACCAGGTGTGATGGAAACCGCACAAAACTGGTGATAAAACTCAGATAAAAAAGCGATCGCAGTCACAATAACTCCGAGAATCAAAAATTAGGTTCCGCGATCGCTCGTTTGCTTCACTTCAATTGATTTAAAATTGCTAAAGTCCAAGCTGAAGTTGAACTCCTGCTTCTGTGCCACTATCGGTTTGTTTGGGAGGTAAAGGATTTCCTTGACGCTGGGCGTCCGAAGGAGTAGTGATAAATTCCAATGGGCCCTCGATTTTGAGGCGAAATGTGTCGCCCAAGCTGCTTTCCCTTCTAGCAGAATTAGCCGCCGTTTCAGGTTCACCAATCAAGTTTTGGTAGTCCGAGTCTAAGGTTCTGTCCTCCACCGTCCTCAACGACTCCCCAGATAAAGTCGTTTCCGAATTTTGGGGCGCTGGTTGCAGTCTTTGTTGGGCGAGAACCGCCGGGGTCAAACCGATAAAAATTGAGCTCAGTCCGAGAGCAGTGCCAAGACTAGCAATAACTGCGTTCATCATCCATGCCTCCGCTAGTTGCATCCTACTATGCTTATTTTACCTAGCCGGAATTAAGTTGCACTCTATCAAAAGTAGCTGCTTGTGGAGAGATCAATTAAAGTTCCTGTCAAAACTTATAACTTTCGATCGTGCTCTCGGTCAAATAGAACTGACGCAGCAATCGGGTTGAAACGCCAAAATACGTCATTTCAGGAATGAGTCAACCAAAAACTCGGTTTGTTTGATTAGCGCGCGTCAGGAGTGGAAAAATAGTTAGTGCTGGACGCACGGGTGGCTATCCACCGGGGTTTTTTCATAAAAATAGTTGGTTGCAGCCCGCCGACACGCTAAAAAAACCCGGTTTCAGATACCAGTTTAAAAAAAGAATGGAACAGCCAGCAAATTCTAAACCCTTACAGAATCAGTTTTTCGCAATTCTTTAATTCTTTAATCTCCAATAGTCCGGACAGTTTTTATATAGCCCAATGGCTTATGCTCGCTTGACTTTGAGCCACTGTGGATAATTAAATCAATGTCAGCTCCACCCCTGACTTACATTTAATTCGACTTTTTTACGATCCTTGCCCTGTAAAGCTTGTAGTATCGTTCCAAAAATTGTCCGGAGTATTGTAATCTCAAATCTATAATAGTATGAGCGTGTAGAGTCAGTCCAGGATTGATACTGCATTCATCTCGATCGCCAATGTTCCCAAAGCTCGTGATCGCGCTAAGATGACGGTGGCAGTCGTTAAAAATTCAGTTGCCAGCGGCAGATTCCGAGTTATTAACAGCACTTTGCCTACTAAAACCATCTCAACTTCAAAACCTGCGCTCATCAATTTGTACTTGACCGGAATGTTGTGGGTTCATAATTGTTCTGCTTTACCATGCCAATCAAATATCTGACCGACCCGATTTTAAAAATGTCGGGCAAAGTGCCAATTCGCATCGTCCTTGTTGTGCCTTTTGCCCTCCAGACTTTCGCTGCTGTAGGGTTGACGGGGTGGCTGTCGCTGCGGAACGGGCGCATAGCCGTCAACGATGTTGCCGCACAACTGCGGACAGAAGTCACATCGCGTATCCAGCAACATATTAATAGTTATATTGAAACGCCACACCAAATCAATCAGCTCAATCTCGATGCTATCCGTCTCGGCATTGTGAACGAGCAGGATAGTGATAGTTTGCAACGCTACTTCTACAAACAAATCAAAATTTTTGATAAAATTAGCTACATTCAATTCGCATCCGAAGCAAAAGATTTTATTGGAGTTGAACGCCTCGACGACGGCAAGTTGCAAGCTCAGATTTCTAATCAATCTACTGGCTATAATTTGCATAGCTACGAGCTGTCTGAGTTCAATAAACCAACCAAGCTATTAAAAACCACTCTCAACTACGACCCCCGCGTCCGACCTTGGTACATAGCTCCGGTGCGGGCAGGCAAACCGACTTGGAGTAAAATTTATAATTATTTTGACGCTCCCAAACTAGCGATTACGGCTGCTCAACCAGTTTATGGCGAGGATGGTAAACTGATTGGCATCCTGGGTTCTGACTTGGCACTTTCCAAACTCAATGAATTCTTGGAAACTCTAAAAATTGGCAAATCAGGACAGACTTTTATTGTAGAAAGGTCTGGGCAATTGGTGGCAAATTCTACTCTGGAACCGCCATTTATTGTTAGCAATGGTGTTGCGAAACGCATTGTGGCAGCGAGTAGCAAGAATGTTCTAATTCGATCGACCGCCCGCTATTTGACTGAACGCTTCGGGGATTTGCACCAAATTGACAGATCTCGCCAGTTAGATTTTACGATCGACGGTCAACGCCAATTTCTACAGGTGACGCCGCTTTTAGACAGCAGGGGCCTCGACTGGTTGATTGTGGTGACGGTTCCTGAAGCCGATTTTATGGAAAGGATTAATGCCAACACTCGGTATACTGTGGTGATGTGTCTGGGTGCTTTGGTGCTTGCAACGGCGATTGGCGCTCTGACTTCTAGGTGGATTGTTGTACCGATTCGGCGTCTGAGCAAGGCTGCGGAGGCTTTGTCCCGGGGAGAATGGGATGGGATGGCGGTAGATTCCCGGTTGATGGCGTCTGTAGAGCGAGAGGATGAGGTGGGTGTCCTGGCTCGTTCTTTTAATATGATGGCGGATCAATTGGAAGAGTCGTTTACTACTCTCGAAGATCGGGTAGAATCCGCGATCGCCGACAAAAATCAATTAATTATTTCTCTGAAAAACTCGCAGCAAAAACTGGCTCTCCATCTTCACCAAACTCCTTTGGGAGCGATTGAATGGGATCTCAACTTTGAAGTAGCGGAATGGAATTTGTCAGCGGAAAGAATTTTTGGATACAACCGCTTGGAAGCAATGGGACGCCACGGAGTCGATCTCATAGTTCCTGAAAGTGCTAAGGAGTATGTCAGGCAACTATCTATAACTTTGCTCACTAATACAGGAGGAGTTACCAGCCTTAACGAGAACATCAGAAAGGACGGCAAAATTATTCTTTGCGAGTGGTACAATACGACTTTGGTTGATCCTGACGGCAGCATCATTGGGGTGGCATCGCTGATTCAGGATGTGACTGAATTTCACAGTGCTGTGGAGAAGTTACGGGCTAGCGAGGAGCGGTTTCGCCAGTTGGCCGAAAATATTCATGAGGTATTTTGGATTAGAGAACCCAATCAAAAGCAGCTAGTTTATGTCAGCCCTGCTTGCGAAAAAATATGGAATTTGAGCTGTCAGAGTTTGCAGTCAGAACCGGAGGCTTTTTGGGATGCTATTCACCCGGAGGATCTCGATCGCCTCAAGGCTGCTTTTGAGAAACAGGTGCGGGGGGATTATGATGAGGAGTATCGGGTAGTGCGATCCCCTACGGGGGCTACGCCAACGGACGGTTCAGTTTGCTGGGTGCGCGATCGGGCTTTTCCAGTCCGCAACGAAACAGGGGAAATTTACCGCATCGTCGGTATTGCTGAAGATATTACCCAGCGCAAATTAGCAGAAGAATTCCAAAAAGTCGCTCAAACCGCTCAAGCTGCCAACCAAGCCAAAAGCGCCTTTTTAGCTAATATGAGCCACGAATTGCGAACACCTCTCAACGCGATTATTGGTTACAGCGATATGCTCAAAGAAGACGCCGAGGATTTAGGCTGCGAAGATTTTATCCCCGACTTGCACAAAATTCAAACTGCTGGGAAACACTTGCTTTCTTTAATTAGCGACATTCTAGATATTTCTAAGATTGAAGCGGGGCGGATGGAACTTTATTTGGAAACTTTCAACCCTGTTAATTTAATTGACGAGGTAGTTTCTACTGTCAAACCCTTGGTTGATAAAAATTATAATAAGTTTGAAGTTTATTGTGCTACAGACTTGGGAATGATGTATGCTGACCTTACCAAAACTCGTCAAATATTGCTCAACCTGCTGAGCAATGCAGCCAAATTTACCGAACGCGGCACTATTACCCTCTGCATTGAAAGAGTTAAACATGACAGCTTAACAACTCAAAAAATAGCAGAACCTTCCGATTTAATAATTTTTCGGGTAGCTGATACCGGCATTGGGATTCCCCCGGAACAATTGCAGCATTTATTTCAAGCGTTTATGCAGGGCGACGCCTCAACTACGCGCAAATACGGCGGCACGGGTTTGGGATTGACTATTAGCCGTCACTTTTGCGTGATGATGGGTGGCGATATGCAAGTTCAAAGCCAGTTAGATTGCGGTTCGGTTTTTACAGCCTGCTTGCCGGCGCGCGTTGAATTATTGGTCAGCAGTTAGTCTTGCTGTCCGGGACGCAATTGTTACAAAAAAAATCTGGTTTCTTGACCAAAACCTGCGCTTTTAGATAATTTATGAGCAATAAACCAAGGTGATGATACGATGCAGCATCAGCCTTATTCTAGTTAATTCGGCGTTTGTGCCGCCCCAAAAGTTGAGCTGTTAATACCCCCCCGACAAAGCCAAAGAAATGTCCTTGCCAGGAAACTCCCGGCTGCGAGGGCAAAACTCCCCAAATTAAACTGCCGTAGAAGAAACCGACAATTAAAGATACCAAAATAGAGGTAAAGCTGCGTTCAAAATAGCCCCGCAGCAGCAAAAAGCCGAAGTAGCCAAAGATTAGTCCGCTAGCACCAATGTGAACGGAATTGGGCGCGCCGGTCAGCCAAACTCCGAATCCGCTGACTAGCACAGTGACGGCACTCACGATAAAAAAGTCGCTAATTTCTCGCAGCATTATCAACCAACCCAATGTCACTAAAGGGAGGGTATTGGCGGCTAAGTGAGCAAAACTGCCGTGCAGAAAAGGCATAAACAAGATGCCTTCAAGTCCGTCGATGCTGCGGGGGCGGACTCCGTAGTCATTCAGCCTGCTTCCGAACAGGAATACATCGACAATTTCGATAATCCAGAGGAGGGAGACGAAGCCACCGAGAATGGTGGCGTGGCTTTGCAATTCGCGGGTGATAGCTTTGCTTTCTGGGTTGCTCATGGGTTGTGAGGGCAGGGATACCGATTATTTCTAATTGTAGGAGTTTCTGAGCGATCGCGAGAAAAGATAGTTGGGGCGGGGTTTCAGGGTTTTTTACAGCAGAGCTTATTTAAAAATATGATAAGTTTTATTAAAAGTTCCGCATTTTCACGTATAGGATAATTCACCTCGATGCGTCACAATTGTAATTGAACTACAAAAGGAGAGTCAACCGAAGGTTGAAGCTAAAACGTAGAAGACAGAATTTTTACCCTATCAATCAATTGTTGGGCTTGAAATGAGGACATTTTTTAGATCGCACACCGTGACTAAAAAAAATCAGGAACTACTTTTCTCGCCCTAAGTCATTAATTTAAGAAGTTCGATCCGGTAAAGCAAAACGAGATGCTGTAGATACAGATTGTAGATAATATCGCACAAGCTCTACAGAGAGTTCTTGGCACCTCGTTGTAAAAGAGGAAGAGAGCAAAATGAACGTATTTGAGCATACAGTCTCCTACCGAACTCTGCCAATCTGGGTACGGTTTGGCAAACAAGAAACCGCAGTTAGTGTCGCTACAAATTCTCAACCTTACGGTCAAAAGCCACACTTTGACCTTTTGCATCCGCTAAAACAAGGGCTTGATGACACTGCAATTAAAAGTCAAAAGTTGGCTCGGTTGCTGTGCAAATTAATTCCCAGCCAGTGTCCGTTTGAGCGAGAAGTCAAAATTTGCGATCGCACTTTATTTTCCATTCCGCCGCTGTGCAAGTTAAATCCACTTTACGAGCAAGTGGTTGGGCTGCGCTTTCGAGCTTTGTGTTATTTGGCTGACGAGTGCGGCGAAGATGTGACTCCTTATTGTTAATTCTGCAAAAACTTAAATTTTTAACTGTCTTTTCACCCTCCCTTATCCTTGTTGGGGAGGGTTTTTGTTTGGTGCCGACTTTCAGGGAGCAAAAGTGCGATCCATTTCTTGAGCGTCCAGTAAATCAGCTTTCAATCAATTCTTTTTTTGTGATTGATAGTTATCTCAAGGGTGGTTGTTTGGGAGATTTTCCTAGGGTTGATATGATTCTTTGCATGAACCCACTATTGGCTCATCTGATATTGTATAAATTTTTCTCGCGGGCGATCGCACTTGGTTTGAAAAGGGCGAAGGGCGATCGCTCCGACCTCGTGTTAGACTGAATCTAGCGGTCGTGTTAAGCAAGGAAAAATAGCCGTGATACCTCTGCAAGAACAAATTGTTGACAAACTGAAAAATTTCTCTGAAATCGAACTGCAACAAATCCTCAACTTTGCTGATTTCCTGTTATGGCAGCGGAGAAAGCAGGAAGTAGCTTCGCCGCCAGATGAAACGGGCAACAGCAAACCAGCAAATATGGATGAAGAGTGCGAGGTTCATTATGTTGGTGGAGTCTTAGTCGTCAAAGCATCATCAATAAAAAATCAAGAACTGATTAATTGGCATACAATTATTTACGATAGGCCCGAAAATGGAAAATATCTAATTGAAAAGACATGACTCAAAATAATTTACTGTCTCGCATCTCAATTGACTCGAATATCTGCTTTGGCAAACCGTGTATTCGCGGTCATCGCATCTGGGTTTCTCTGATTCTTGACTTTCTAGCTAGCGGCATGACTTTGGAAGAATTGCTTGAGGAATATCCGGGAATTGAACGAGAAGACGTTTTGGCTTGTATTGCTTATGGGGCTGAGTTGGCAAGAGATTATTATGTCGAAATTCCTCTGGCTGAAAAAAAGGTAGTTTTAAAGTGAAGTTAAAACTTGATGAAAATTTGGGCAGCATCCGCGTTGTTTCGATGTTACGTTTGGCTGGCCACGATGTTGCGACTGTACGAGAACAAAATTTGAGTTCAACACCGGATGAATTATTAATTGATATCTGTCGAAGGGAAGGTAGATGTTTGGTGACGTTGGATAGGGGATTTGGCAATCGCCTCCGCTACAATCCTTCTGATTATTCTGGGATTGTGTTACTGCGTCTGCCTTCTCAAGCGAAACCGCCTGATTTGCAAGCGGCAGTAGAAATATTAATTCGCGGATTAGATGCCGCAGAAGTTGTGGGTAAATTGTGGATTATCCGACGGGAACAGCTTTTGGAGTATCAAGCAATATCAGAAGATGAATCTGACTAAAAATTTACCATCAAACTTACAAAAAAATTAGTTTAACACGCTATTTGCGGTATAAGGTGCGCCCATAAACACCCTACAATTAGTGGCATATCGCCCTTGGTTTGAGAAGGGCGATTCCCTACGAGATAGCTACCCTTCTGAAAAGCTTGGCGAACACTTTACGATTAATTTTTGATATTTAGCTAAACTCTAGGTGATGCTAATGTCTGCAACCCAAAAACAACTAGATCGCCAAGGTTTTTAACTAAAATTTCCATTGCTGGTTTCAAACCCCATTTTTTAACTTTAGTAGGTGAAAGCGCACCATGTGCAGTGGCATTTCTTAAAGCCTTGGCTAACCTAGTAGCATTAGCCCAATCTTCTATCGGATTGCTATTAACAAGCCAGTCTTTAATTAGATTTCGATCGCCATGTTTAAGACCAAGAAAATTTAGAAGTTCATCACCTGTTTCAGGTGTTTCAGTAGATAATTTTGTAAGCCATTTTTCAAGATCTTTTCTGTCGGTATTAGGTGGTATTAAGGGAATATAATCAGGGAGATTGCATTTAGATGTAAAATCTTGAACGTCAGCTATACTAAGACCTGAGTTGTTTTCTCTCAGATTCATTAATGTCTTTGTAACACTTTCAAATCCACCGTAGGCCATCACCAGTTGCCACTGAATGCCTCTTGCATTAGCGGTAGAAGGGTCGTTTGGTAGAGTATTACCTGCCACAGGATTATCCCATTCAACAGCAGCTTTGGTCAGGTGAAATCCTATTGATAAAGCTTTCATCACATTATCAATATGCTTTCGATCTTTAATATGACTTTGATTGAATATGGAAAGTCTCTCTTGTATTTCTGAACACTTAGCTGGCTCCAACCAAGATTCATTAGGGCCAACTATCGCCCATATTTCCTTCCAGCCATCGTCTTGAGTAATATCTGGCATTTTTCCTAAGTCAACTTTATCGTAAATTAATCTATTTGTTTGATAAGCAAGGGCATCCACAAGAGATGCCCTTACCCACCTAACTACGCGCCGACAGATTCCTTCGCTGCGTAAAGCACCTCAACGGTAATCTTATCAATCCCCCGATCGCGCGCAAACTTCTCAGTATTCCGTTTCACCTTACCCCGCACAAAACCAGGGATTTTATTCAACTCAGCCTGTCCATCCTTCGTCCAACCCATATCAGAGTCAGCCGAAATACCCTTCGTAATCACTTCCTTGGTATCGTGGCCGCCGAAGATTTCCAGCAAGTGGTCTTCCATTCCCAAAGTAAAGGAATTGTAGACCAAATCTACGCACTGATTCGTGCCTTCATAACCCAAAAATGGCTTGTAGCCGATCGGGAAATTTTGGACGTGAATCGGTGCAGCAATTACGCCGCAGGGAATATCCAACCGCTTACCTACGTGGCGTTCCATTTGGGTGCCGAAAATCGCCGAAGGTTCCGCTTTGGCGATCGCATCTCCGATCGCCCCGTGATCATCCGTGACGAGCACTTCATCGCAATACTCGCTGACCTGTTCCCGGAACCAGTCAGCGTCGTGTTTGCAGTAGGTTCCTGCCCACACAACGTGGATTCCCATCTCGCGAGCCAAAATCTTCGTCATCGCCGCAGCGTGGGTATTATCGCCAAATACGACGGCTTTTTTGCCGGTTAAGTTTTGGCAGTCGATCGATCGCGAAAACCAAGCGGCCTGCGACACAAATCGAGTTTGTTGGTCAATAAAATTTTCGTAATCAACATCCGCACCTTGAGCATTCAAAACTTGCTGAATCTTGCGGATACAGCGCGCAGTTTCTACCACACCCATCGGCGTAATATCCACCATCGGCGTGCCGAATTCTTTTTGCAAATACTCCCCGGTCATCATCCCCAATTCCCGATAAGGAACCAAGTTAAACCAAGCACGCGGCAGTCTTTTCAAGTTATGAACCGAAGCACCTTCGGGAATAACTTCGTTGACTTCAATGCCCAAATCTGCCATCAAACGCTTCAACTCGGTGCAGTCGTGCTGGTTGTGGAAACCCAGGGTAGACATACCGATAATGTTGACAGATGGTTTTTCGCTTTTGGCTTCTACTAAATCGCCTTTTTTGCGGGCTTTGTTAATGTAAAATTGGACGATTTGATCCAAAGTGCGATCGGCTGCTTGCAGTTCGTTGACGCGGTAATGATTAACATCCGCCAGCAATACATCGCCTTTGGCATCCAATTGAGCTCGCTCCACGAAGTTTTCCAAGTCTTCTTGCAGAATGCTGGAGGTGCAAGTCGGGGTGAGCACGATTAAATCTGGGTGTTCTTCTCTGTCTTTGCGGGTGATGTTGTCCACCACCCGTTCCTGCGAACCCCGCGCCAGTACGTGTCTGTCAACGACGCTGGTAGTCACCGGGGTGAAATCCCGTTCCCTCTCCAGCATGGAACGCATGACGTTAAAATAGTCGTCTCCTATGGGTGCGTGCATGATTGCATGGACGTTTTTGAAGGAAGTGGCAACGCGCAAAGTGCCGATGTGGGCTGGCCCTGCGTACATCCAATAAGCCAATTTCATAGGTATTTTTCCTGGTGCTGGTTGAGAATTGCCCGATCGGGCGATTACTGCTAAATTTTAAGGTTGTTTCTGATTTTCTCACCGGATGAATCCTTGAGAAATACTAACTTTCTGAGAATTTACAGATTTAGGAAATGCTCAAACGCTTTGCCTGCTTGGCATTTGACTCGCAATTCAAAGAACTTTACCTGGGTTTTATGGCAATAATTCTTAATCTTTCCTAAAATTTTCTTAAGAGTTAGGCAAATTTGATTAATGTAGGGTTCGCTGCCGTGCACCAGACAAGGTGCAATAATTCTGCATTTTTTGTCAAATTTAGTCCGCTCTAACGCTCTGTTAGTAACGCTCTGTTAGTATTGTTAGTCGAGTCGCCAAAACAGATAGAATTGAGGGCAATTGCAGCTTCAGAAGCAACACTTACTTTCCTCAGCGCCTCGGTCGCGAATTATAGTTAAGATTTGCACCGCCCGGTTTTTTTTTAGCACCCACAATTCGGGCCTTATTACCGAAAAAAATACATCTTTCACCACTTGCGTATTTTCACGAGATGTGGTTACGCTCCGCTAAAATCAAGCGATTGCTTGGAATCTGAGATGATTTAGTTGTCAGCGTGGCGATCGAGCATTAGAGTAAATCCTTGCACAAATCTTGTATTTGTGATTTTGTTTACCTAACTGCTGAGGTGACGAAAGCCCCAGCGTGCTTTTGTCAGCAGTAGCTCTTTCCTGTCAAGGCCTGCTTTCCCACACATCCCAAAAGATAGCTCTTGAGCGATAATGAAGAATAACATAGGATTTACGAAAAGAAACCCGATTTACACGAAAAAATCTTGGGTTTGTCAACGACTAGCAACGAAGAAACCCGGTTTCTAGCCCGCCGCGCGTAAGTCCTGTAACATTGACCAAGCACACCTAATTTGAGAGAACCCAACTATGATGGCAATTCCCGGCGTTGCAGTTCTCGCTCTCATTTATGAAAGCAGCACTTCCCTGGTTTACCGCGGCCACAACGAGCAGAACAACCAACCTGTTATTATCAAGCTTATCAAAGAAGACTATCCGACTCCTGAAGAACTGAATAGATACAAGCGCGAATATGAGATCACTGCCAACTTAAGCCTGTTGGACGGAGTTGTTAAAGTGTATAAGTTGCAGCAGGTTAGAAATAGTCTGGCAATGATCTTAGAAGATTTTGGCGGGGAATCTTTAAAGATATTTATGGCTTCCCAAAAATTTACCATTTTAGGATTTCTAACTACTGCAATCAAAGTTGCTGAAACTTTGGGAGAAATTCACGGAAAAAATGTTATTCATAAAGATATAAATCCCTCTAATATAGTTTTTAATCCTGCTACTGGACAAGTTAAACTAATAGATTTCAGCATTTCAACAGCATCCAACCTGGAAAATATTCCCAATAAAAATCCCAATTTTTTAGAAGGCACTTTAGCCTATATGTCGCCCGAACAAACCGGCAGAATGAACCGGGTAGTCGATTACCGCACCGACTTTTATTCCCTCGGCGTGACCTTCTATGAAATCCTGGCAGGACAACTCCCTTTTCCCACTACAGATCCCATGGAGTTAGTTCACTGTCACATCGCCAAACAGCCAGTACCTCTTGCTGAAATAGCCCCGGAAATTCCTAAAGCTGTTTCAGATATTGTGATGAAATTGTTAGCAAAAACTCCTGAGGAGCGTTATCAAAGTGCTTGGGGACTAAAAGCCGATTTGGAATCCTGCCTGTTTCAGTGGCAAACATCTGGGGTTGTTTCTGAGTTTCCTCTCGGCAGCCAAGATATTTCTGACAAATTTCAAATACCTCAAAAACTTTACGGCAGACAGCGAGAAGTTGAAACTCTATTAGCGGCATTTGAACGGGTAGCAGCAACAAATAATCGAGGCTCCCGCACCGACGATTCTCAAATTTCTGTCATCAAGAAAGAGATCAAATCGAAAAAAGAAATTCCCTTGTCAGTCCAGGGGAGAGCACAGCATAAATCCCGCAGCGAGATGATGCTGATTGCCGGTTACTCCGGCATTGGCAAATCTGCAATGGTGAAGATTTTAGACAAACCTATTACCCGCAGGCGCGGCTATTTTATTTGGGGAAAGTTTGACCAGTACAAGCGGACTATTCCTTACTCTGCGGTTGTCAGCGCTTTTTCGGAATTGGTGCGGCAACTGTTAACTGAAAGCGAGGCTCAATTAGCAGTGTGGCGCGAAAAACTCCGCAGTTCATTCGGTCAAAATGGGCAAATTATTATTGATGTCCTTCCCGAAGTTGAGCTAATTGTCGGAGCTCAGTCTCCTGTAGCTGAATTGGGGCCGACGGAATCTCTGAACCGCTTTAATTTAGTATTTCAAAATTTCATTCGCGTATTTTGTCAGCCAGAACATCCGCTGGTAATTTTTCTCGACGATTTGCAGTGGGCTGATTCTGCTACTCTCAAGCTGATCGAATTGATGATGACAGATGAAGCTACGCAATATCTGTTTTTAATTGGCGCTTATCGGGATAATGAAGTTAGTCCTACTCATCCTTTAATGATGACTGTGGAGACGCTGCGAAACCAGGAAGCTATCATTAATCAGATTGCTTTGTCGCCGCTGGGGGTGGAAAACATAACTCATTTGATTGCGGAGACATTGCACAGCGATCGAGAATCTGTCAAACCGTTAGCTGAATTGGTAATCAGCAAAACCGACGGCAATCCTTTTTTTGTCAATCAATTCCTACAAACATTGTATCAGGAAAACCTGCTAGTTTTTCACCCGCCACAGTCGGGGAGCAAGGGCGGCTGGCATTGGGATATGACTCAAATTGAGCAGTGCGCTATCACTGACAATGTAGTAGATTTGATGGTACAAAAATTGAGAAAACTGCCAAGTTCAACGCAGCAAGTTTTGCGCTTGGTGGCCTGTTTGGGCAACGAGTTTGACTTGAATACTCTTTCTTTAATTAATGAAAAAGAAGCCTCGGAAACTTTTTCTCATCTGTTGCCCGCGATTAAGTCGGGACTGATTCTGCCAACTTCGGAATTGGAAAGCAAGTCATTAGATTACGTGCTGTTTCCGCTATTAATTCTGAATTATAAATTTTTGCACGATCGCGTACAACAAGCAGCTTACGCTCTGATCGACGACTCGCAAAAAAAGGCAGTTCACCTGAAAATAGGCAGGCAAATCCTAGAAAACACTCCGGCTGAATATCGGGCTGACAGAATCTTTGAATTAGTCGATCACTTGAATGTGGCTCGATCGCTAATTAAAGACGATCGAGAATTAATTGAACTCGCAACGCTGAATTTAGACGCCGCCCGCAGAGCCAAAGATGCCACTGCTTATGTTGCTGCCTTGCAGTATTTGACCGCAGGCATGGACGGTTTGGGCAAGGATATTTGGGATTCCCACTATGACTTAGCCTTTGCTTTGCACATGGAGCGGGCAAATGTCGAGTATTTAAACGGTTTTTTTGAGAAGTCAGAAGAATTTATTAATATAACTTTGCAAAAAGCGCGATCGCCCTTAGAAAAGGTAGAAATTTACAACCTGCTGATCGTGCAGTACACCCTGCGGGCGAAGTACGAAGAAGCCGTTAAAGCCGGAATCAAAGCTTTGGACTTGCTAGGCATTGACTTGCCACTAGACGGGCTACAAAAAGTCATATCCGAAGAATTTGCAACAGCCACGAATATTTTAGCAGGTAGAGAAATAGCTTCCCTGATTGACGCCCCCGAAATGACTGTACCCGACAAAAAAGTTGCAGTCAAATTAATTACCAACTTGCTGACATCGGCGTACCTCAAAAATCCCGACTTGTGGAAAGTCAGCGTTTTAAAAGGAGTCAATCTTTCTCTACAATACGGTTTAGTACCCGAAGCCTCTCTTTGCTATGCTGGCTACGGTATGTTCTTAAACGCAGTTTCGGGAGATTACAAAGCTGCGTATCAATTCGGCTTGCTCTCGCTGAATCTCAGCGAAAAATCTGGCAATATCGGCTTGAAGTGCAGAGCTTGTTCATCCCTGGTCAGTATTTTTTATTACTGGTTCAACCACATCAAAGATTCCCACGCAATCAGCAATGAAGGATATCAAGCAGCTTTAGAATCAGGAGATTTAGAGTATGCCGGTTATATCCTGTCCAACCGCATAGCTAACTCATTTTTTCAAGGTAAAGAAATCTCGCAAATTCTGGCCGACACGAGCAGGTATTTGCAGTTCAGCCAAAAAACCAAAAATCAGCTCGTAACCGATATATTATTAGGGGTAGAGTTAATCCTGCGTAATTTGGGTAAACTGACTCCTGAAAAGTTTGTATTTGAAAGCGAAGATATCAGCGAAGCTGAATACGTACACAACTGTCAAGCTCATCAAAATTTGTACTCGCTCTGCCTTTATCAGATTCGCAAATGCCAGGTAATGTACTGGTACGGCAACTTCAACGAAGCGCTACAACTAGCTTTTGAAGTAGAAAAACAGCTATCTTTTATTACCGGAGCGATACCCGCTACCGAATGGAATTTTTTCTTTTCTCTAACTTTAGCCGCGGTTTTCCCAAATGTTTCAGAAGACAAGCAAAAGGAATACTTGGAAAAGTTAGAGGCAAACCAAAAACAGATGAAAATTTGGGCAGACAACTGTGCCGAAAACTTTCTGCACAAGTACCTTTTAGTACAAGCAGAAATAGCCAGAATTTCCAAAAAAGATTCAGAAGCTGTAGAACTGTACGATTTCTCTATAAATTTAGCCCAAGACAATGAATTTGTCCAAAATGAAGCGCTAGCTAATGAACTAGCAGCTAAGTTTTGGTTGAGTAAAGGCAAGTATCAATATGCCAAAATCCACTTGCGCGAAGCTCACTCGTGCTACTTGCGCTGGGGTGCAGTTCGCAAAGTAGAAGATTTAGAACAGAAGTATCCGCAGTTGCGGGAAATGACGCCAATCAACGGCAGTTTTAACAACAGTCAAACTACCACAACTATTCATACTTCTACTGGCAGCGATGCAAGAGTGCTGGATTTGGCAACGGTAATGAAAGCATCTTTGGCGATTTCTAGCGAAATTGTCCTCGATAAGTTGCTGGCTTCTTTGATGAGAATCTCCTTAGAAAATGCGGGGGCTCAATTAGGTTTTCTGATTTTAGTCAGAGATGGTCAACTGTTGATTTCAGCTAAAGCGTCAGTATTTGCTGAAGATGTAGCTGTGCTGCAATTTACGCCTGTTGCAGACTATCATGATTTACCTGTGACGGTGATTAATTATGTGGAAAGGACTCGCTCGGATTTGGTGTTGAGCAATGCGGCGGGTGAGGGACTATTCACAGCCGATCCTTACATCGCTAAACACCAACTCCAATCAATTTTGTGTACTCCAATCATCAATCAAGGCAAACTGATCGGCATTCTTTATTTAGAAAACAATTTGACTGTCGGAGCATTTACTCCCCACAGATTGGAAGTTTTAAGGTTGCTTTCTTCCCAAGTTGCTATTTCTTTGGAAAATGCTCTACTTTACAATTCGGTGGAACAGAAAGTACAAGAGCGAACGCAGGAGTTAAATGAAAAGAACGAGCGCTTAGAACAAACTTTGCGCGAACTTAAACTAACTCAAGCTCAATTAATCCAAACGGAAAAGATGTCTAGTTTGGGGCAAATGGTCGCTGGTGTAGCTCACGAAATTAATAATCCTGTAAGTTTCATCTACGGCAATCTTAATCCGGCTAGCGAATACGTTAAAGACTTGCTAAAATTGATTGAGCTTTACCAGCAGCACTATCCAGAACCTGCGGATGAAATTCTCGAAGAAATAGAAACAATTGAGCTGGAATTTTTGAGCGAGGATTTGCAAAAGCTGCTGGATTCCATGAAAGTAGGAGCGGAAAGAATCCGGGATATTGTGCTAAGCTTGCGGAATTTCTCGCGCCTCGACGAAGCGCAAATGAAGTCGGTAGATATCCATCAAGGCATCGACAGTACGGTGATGTTGCTGCAACCGCGCCTGAGAAAAGAGGGCGGGCGTTTGGGCATTGAGGTGATTAAAAATTACAACACGCTACCCCTAATTACTTGTTATGCGTCTCAGTTGAATCAGGTATTTATGAATATTTTGACAAATGCGATCGATGCTCTCCTCGTAGCAAGAGATTACCCGGAAAACTCTCATCAACAGCCTACGATTACAATTTCTACAGAGGTGAGTGACAGGAATTCTGTCATCATTAGAATTGCCGACAGCGGGCCGGGGATGAGCACTGAGGTGCTGCACAAGATATTCGATCCATTTTTTACAACTAAGCCCGTGGGTTCGGGAACTGGTTTGGGATTGTCTATTTCTCACTCGATTGTTGTCAGTTCTCATGGCGGAAAATTGACTTGCGTTTCTGCACCAGGAAAGGGGAGCGAGTTTATTATTGAAATTCCGATCGCCCCCAGGCAAGTTTTGTAATCGGCGCTACTATTAACCAAAATCCCCAAATCAATTCCCGTTAGCAACCCTTAACAATCCGGCCACGCATTGCGTTTACTAAACTTTGAATTCGCAATTCAAGCTCGGCGAAAACTCTGCATTAAAGTCGATCGCTCTGGTTTTCATAAAAGGGCGATCGCCCTTTTGCAGCCGCACTGAGGACTTTTCATCACGACGAGGTGGCAATGCTTCGGCATCCGGCAAAGCATAAAAAGTGTCAGATTTTTAATTAAAAAAGTAAATATTGTGTGTATCTTCAGGATCGAACTGTCGATAGTAGATCATACTAAAATAAAAGTAATTTCCGATCATGAAGATACGTCACTTCGGCAAAACTCCGGCGATCCCATTGCAGCTCATACTGATGGTGCCATTTGTTTTGCAAATCTTTGGAGCGGTCGGTCTGGTGGGATATTTGTCGTTCAAAAATGGACAAAAAGCCGTAAACGACCTGGCGGCTCAGTTGATGGATCGAACCAGCATTTCGGTGAATCAACATCTGGAGGCTTATTTATCTATTCCGCATCAAGTGATTAAGATTAACGCCGATGCGATTCGGATGGGATTGCTAGATGTGCGCGATCGCCAAACCCTCGGTAAGTATTTCTGGCACCAAATGCAGGCCTATGACCTGAATTACATCGGCATTGGACTGACCACGGGTGAGGGAGTAGGAGCCGCACGCTACGACCCCAAAACCGTCGTGATTGATGATTGGAGTCCCAAACCGCCGAATAATGTCACCAATTATGCCACCGATAACAAAGGCGATCGCACTCACGTCGTGACTATTTATGATTGGGACAACTTCCAAGAACCCTGGTACACCGAACCCGTGAAAGCAGGTAAACCCATCTGGTCGCGGATCGTCACCGTAAATTATCCCAATTATCCCTACATCGCTGCCTCCGCTGGTCGCCCCATCTATGACGCAAATAATCGCTTGCTAGGAATGGTTGGAGCCGATATCCATCTGTTGAAACTGAGCGATTTCTTACGGAATATAGATCTCAGTAGCTCAGGGCAGGTTTTCATCATGGAACGAAATGGGCTGTTGATCGCAAATTCTGCGAAAGAACAACCCTTTACCACCGTCAAAGACGAGATTCGGCGTTTAAAGGCGATCGACAGTGGCAATCCCATAGTGCAGGGAATTGCCAAACAAATCCAGCAACGGTTCAAAGGGTTTCAATCCATTTCTAAAGACACCAATCTTCGACTTGATTTTCAAGGAGAACTCTACTATGTGCAAGTCACTCCCTGGCGCGACCAATATGGATTGGATTGGTTAGTGGTGGTGAGTGTGCCAGAAAGCGAGTTCATGGCACAGATTGATGCCAACACCCGCACCACAATCTTGCTCTGCTTAGCAGCATTGGGGGTAGCTTGTGGGATGGGCGTTCTTACCTCCGGCTGGATTACGCGTCCAATTCTGCGACTGAATCGGGCGAGTGAGGCAATAACATCTGGCAACTTCGACCAAGCTGTAGAAGACAGCCGTATTCAAGAACTCAACGCCCTTGCCAACTCCTTTAACCAGATGGCAAGACAACTGCGCGAATCGTTTACCGCCTTAGAAAAAAGTAATGCAGAATTAGAAGACCGGGTGGAATACCGCACCGGTGAACTCAAAAACGCCCTAAGTGAGTTGCAACGCACCCAATCACAGATAATTCAGAGCGAAAAAATGTCTAGTTTGGGGCAAATGGTTGGTGGAGTCGCCCACGAAATTAACAACCCGGTCAACTTCATTCACGGCAACCTCGTCCATACACAGCAATACACCCAAGATTTGTTAAAGTTCGTGCAGCTTTATCAACAGCACTATCCTAACCCTGCTGACGAAATTCAAATCGCAGCCGAAGAAATCGACCTGGAGTTCTTGCAAGAAGACTTGCCCAAAATGCTGTCTTCGATGAAAATGGGTACCGATCGCATCCGCCAAATTGTCCTGTCGTTGCGGAACTTTTCGCGCATGGACGAAGCAGAGTTTAAACCAGTGGATATCCATGAGGGTATTAACAGCACCCTACTGATTTTGCAACACCGCCTCAAAGATAGACCGGAACGACCGTCTATTGAGGTGATTCAAGACTACGGTTCTCTACCCCTGGTGGAATGCTACGCCGGACAACTCAATCAGGTGTTTATGAATATTTTGACAAATGCGATCGATGCTCTCCTCGTCGCAAGAGATTCCCCGGAAAACTCTCATAAACAGTTTGCTATTACAATTTCTACAGAGGTGACTGACAGGAATTCTGTCATAATTAGAATTGCCGACAGCGGGCCGGGGATGAGCACTGAGGTGCTGCACAAGATATTCGATCCATTTTTTACAACTAAGCCCGTGGGTTCGGGAACTGGTTTGGGATTGTCTATTTCTCACTCGATTGTTGTCAGTTCTCATGGCGGAAAATTGACTTGCGTTTCTGCACCCGGAGAGGGAAGCGAATTTATTATTGAAATTCCGATCGCCCCCAGGCAAGTTTTGTAATCGGCGCTACTATCAACCAACATCCCCAAATCAATTCCCGTTAGCAACCCTTAACAATTCGACCACGCATGGCGCTGACAGGGTGAGAACCCCGTCAGAACACTGATATAATCAAGGACATAGCGGTCATATCCCTCTGAAAAAAGGGAAGTTTTTTTCGGTAATTCTGATTAATGAGCCTAATAATATCGGCTCTTCCGTATTTAGTGTGCCAAATTATTAGTTTTTTGGCGTCCTACACCATAGCTGGCAGGGATTTTAAGGCAATCGCCACTACTTGAGCAAGTTGCTCAACAGCGCAAGCAGATGTAAATAATTTCCAACCCTTACCTAGCAAGCCTTCAGGATAAATTTAAGTTAACGCCAGCACACTAAGTACGGAAGAGGCGAGAATCCATAAAATAAATTAGTGATAAAGTTTCCAGCATTCTCGCGCAATTTCCCAATCCTCCTGCGTGTGAATGACTAAAACTCTCGCCGCTGAATCCACTGCCGCAATATCTTCATCCATCGGCGACTGTTGATTCTTCTCCCCATCCAATTTCAAACCCATAAATCCAAAAGCTTCGCAAGCAGTCGATCGCACAACAGCAGAATTTTCCCCAACTCCAGCCGTAAAAATTAAAGCATCCAACCCTCCTAAACTCGCCAGCATGGCACCAATTCCGGCACGCAAACGGTGGATATAAATATCCAAAGCCAGTTGAGCTCTCTCATTACCTTGGGCGATCGCATCTCCAATCTGCCGCATATCGCTAGACACCCCTGAAATCCCTTTTAAACCAGAATTTCGATTGAGAATACCATCAAGTTTCTCAGCAGTAAAATCGGATTGTTTTAACAGATGAATGAGAATGCCTGGATCGATCGAACCCGATCGACTTCCCATCATCAAACCTTCCAAAGGCGTAAATCCCATCGTCGTGTCAACACTCCAGCCACCGCGAATGGCCGCCAGAGAACATCCGTTGCCCAAATGACAGCTAATCAACCGCAAATCTGCCAAATCTTTACCCAGAATGTCGGCGGCCCGACGCGCGCAATATTGATGGCTAATCCCGTGAAAACCGTAACGGCGAATCCCGTTTTCCAGCCATTCATAGGGGCCGGGATAAACAAAGGCTGCGGGCGGCAATTGTGCGTGAAAAGCTGTATCAAATACTGCTACTTGCGGCACATTTGGGAGGATTTTTTCAATCGCTTCGATACCTTCGAGGTTAACCGGATTGTGAACGGGGGCGAAAACAGATAAACGGGCGATCGCCTTTTTAACATCCGGCGAAATTAACGTACTTTGCTGATAATCTTGTCCGCCATGTACGACGCGGTGGCCGACAATATCAATCTCTTTTAAATCATTAATTGTTTGAACTCTTCCCCTCCAAAGACTCTCTAGCATTCGAGAAATAGCATCTTTGCGAGAGTCTGAGGCAAACTCCTCTTCAAGTTGATCGCCTTTTGCTGTTTGGACTTTCAACTCTGCTATACCCTGCTGGTGACTCCAATCAATTTGAGCTGACCAGAGGGGTTGCAAAGGTCGATCGGGCAGGACATCGTTTAACTCGTAAAGACAGCTCTTTTGACTGCTAGAACCCGCATTTAACACCAGTATTTTCATGCTTGATTATTTCCTGTTGATTCGTTCTTTCGATCGCTAGGCGATTGAAATCGCGTCTTGTCAAACTTTCATCCGCCTGCACAGACTAAGAAACCTTGAGATCCTGGAAAAATTATTAAGAAAAATGTCAAAAAATTAACTATTAATGCAAGGTGTAGCTAACAGTTGCATTTTTTTGATATATCTTCTATGCACATTTTCATTGACTAAAGTTTAAGGAGCCGATCGATGTTTACACCAATTTTACTTGCCACTGTCGCCAGAACCGTAGAGTGGAACCCCACGGTCGGTTTGATTATGATTGTTTGCAATATTTTAGCTATTGCGATCGGCAAATCAACCATCCAGAAGCCTACCACAGGCCCAGCAATGCCCTCATCCAGTATGTTCGGCGGTTTGAGTTTGGGTGCAGTTGTGGGAACTATGGCCTTTGGTCATATTTTGGGAGCAGGTACTATTTTAGGATTGTCTTACATAGGCGCGATTTAGTTTCAGACTGTAGGGTACGCAGTGCGCGCACCCTACCCGCAATTTCAAGTACCGGGTAAATTCCGGAGAGTTTCATCCATGTACGATCGATCGCCCAAAACCTCCAGCAACGGGCCGCGCACGTCAAACTTAACAATACTGACAGAAGCTGCTAAAGTGGCAATGCGATAGCGATAACGTCCCAAATCAATCCCCAACAAACTGCACAGAATAATTCTAATAGTCGCCTTGTGCGAGACAACCAAAACATTACCGCTCTTGTACTTTTCCTGAATTTCTGCGATAACTAAGGACGCTCGGCTAGCAATTTCCACGGAAGTCTCGCCGCCATTCGGTGCATTCCAAGCAGGTTCAGTCAGCCAATTAATATAATCTTCTTCGTATTCTTTTTTGACCTCTTCTACTGTTTTGCCCTCCCACTCACCGTAATTAATTTCCTTAAGTCCGTCGTGAAGCTGCATTTCAATTCCCACAGCATCGCACAAAGGTTTTGCAGTAGCAATAGTCCGTTTCATCGGACTGACATAAACAGCATTCCAAGGCAATTTGGCGTAAGCGGCGCCAAACTGTTCTGCCATTTGAAAACCTGCGGGCGTTAATTCTGGATCGATATGGCCGCAGAAACCGCCAGTCTGGCTGTAAGTCGTTTCACCGTGTCGTACAAAGTAGATTTTTAAGCTCATGAGTTAGTTAATTGTGTGTCAATTTTACTATGTTAGCAAAAGAGTTTAAAAAACTCCTTCAAATCATCGAGAGCAGGATTATCCCAATCCCAAATATCTTTTTTGTGTTCCATAACATAATCAAACCGAGACATAGTGCATTTCCTGCCAGCTTGTTGCTGTTCCTTATCTGAGCAAGTATCATACCTGAGATAGATGCTCACCCAGAATTTATTCAAATCTTTGTCGCTAATATCCTTTCCCTGGCTTTTTATGCAAGTTTTCCAGCTATTCAAACAATCAGCATGAGGAGATTCTCTAGCCTTTATTGTCTTTAAAAGCGTTTCTAGTTCGCCTTTACCTCCAACATTTGTAAAGTAACAAGCCAATTTGGCTTTTGTTCCATTATCTCCACAAATTTTGATAAATTGTTTAGTGCTTGACAAAGTTTCAGATTCAAACACCTGTTGTATACATTCATTTACGAATTCCAGCCGCTCTGCCTCTGAATAGTTATCAATATCAATAATAATCCCAATCTTTTCTATATCTCTTTTTTGAAGGTCGGCTTCTAAAGCTTTTAAAGTAGTAATTAATTTGGTTTCGCTCAAGCCTTCCAAACGTTCATAATCATCTATATAAATAGGTTTTTCTACCTGGAGATCGCAGTTTAGTTTCTCAACCATTGCCTGCATAAAAATTGCATCATTTTTACTTTCTACTATGACAATATTACTCACCTCTTACTCCTTTTTGATGTTCTAGTGCGTAATTCAAAGTTTCCAAATCGCGCCGGATTCCGATTATTTGATCTGTTTTCGGTTTCTTGGCTAGTTCAAAATATGCGCTGCTACATTCCTGATTGGGTTCTAAACCAACATCAGCAAATGCTTGCAGCATCTCTAAACTGTGAGTTGTGGCAAAAATCTGGGTATCCAGTTCCACCGCCAAGCGAAATAAAATTCTCCAAAACTCCCGCTGGTTTGTATAGTGTATGCCATTCTCTATTTCATCGATTAGCAGGATTTTATGTTCGCTGTTTACCAGTTTCAAGATAATGTCTGCAACTCGGTTAATTGCATCTCCGAATAATGGAAGAGGCAAACGCTTTTCTCCTTTTTTTCTCAAGTACAGCGTGGGTTCACCAATTGAAAAGCTTTCTACTGATTCGATAGCCGGATCGATAACTTGAAAAGCTTTTAAAACTTCACTATCTTTATCATCCAAACGGGCGCGATCGTAGGCTGCCGTGAGTTCTTTTCCAGAAATTCTGATAAAGGAAGGAATGATTGCTACTTCGTCAGCCTCATCTGCAATAGAAATTCTATCAATATTTATTGAACCACGGGAACTAGCTATTAAAGATGACTGGAAAGGTTTTTTTTCGTTTATTATTACCTTAATAGTTATTACAGATACACCTGCCTTGTCTTTCGGTAAAGCATCTATTATACCTTGACTAGCAATCAGATCAACTAGGGTGTTTTTAAATTTATTTAAGATCGACTCTATAACTATTTCTACTCTATAAGCTTGATAATTCTCTCTTTTTCCAATAATTACTATAATTTTATCTTTTTCAAACGAATAAAATAAGTTATCCCAGGCTCTCTTAGGCATAGCTTTTAGGGCTTCTAATGACTCCCTTCTTAGCTCTCTTAGTATTTCTATACTACTCGCTTTGGGAGCAACATAGAGAACAAGTGCTTCTAGCAAGGCTGTCTTGCCAGCATTATTTTTACCGCCGATTAAATTGACTCTTTCAAACCCAGAAATTTTGATTTGCTCAAAGCACCTAAAATTTTGAATTTCTATTTCTTTAAGCATGACCGCCTCTTTTGAATGTACAAATCCTAAATCACCGTTGATTTATGCTAAGATTAATTCTATCTTAGTTGTTTTACTTGAGCCGCAACAAGCAACGAACGTCATGCAGAATATAGATTTCTTTGAAGTCATTGAACGCGATCCAACCAAGGTGAGTGGTGCATGGGTATTTCGGGGAACGCGCGTACCTGTTGCCGCCTTTTTCGAGAATCTTAAAGATGGAGCCTCTATTGACCAGTTTCTGGAATGGTTTCCGGGAGTAACTCGCGCCCAAGTTGAGGTATTACTCGATCGCGCGTTAGCCTCATTAACGCAAATGGTAGAGGCATGAAGATATTGTTTGACCAAGGTACACCAGTACCGTTGCGCCGATCGCTGCTGAGTCATACAGTAGATACTGCTTATGAACGTGGATGGTCAACATTAGCAAATGGCGATCTGCTCGACACTGCCGAACGCGATGGGTATAATCTCCTGGTGACTACCGATCGCAACTTGCGTTATCAACAAAACCTGACAAACCGACAAATTGCTATTGTGGTTTTGCTGTCTACTTCTTGGCCTCGCATTCAAAAACATCAAGACGAGATTCGGAACGCGATCGACACTATTGTTCCGGGCGCATACCTAGAAATTGAGATTGCTTGCTGAAGCTTTATTTAACTGATGTCACTCCCTATGATTGTCAAACTGAGGTGAAACCTCGATCTTGCGTAGGTTGTATACTCGCAAAATCGTTAATTTTCCCTGTGGTTGACAATCATAGGGATGAGTAGCTTGTGCTCTACAAGCGATCGCACCTATCCAGGTGCACCCGATCGCACAGTTTGTTCTGCAGTCGCCCCCGGATCAGTCGTTTCCTGCGGCGCTTCCCGCGAAACCGGGCCCGCGTGCGGCCACTTCCAGTCGCGAATTTCCGGCATATCATCGCCGTGCTTGGTGATATACTGCGTGTGCTCGATCAGCTTGTCACGGATAGCTTGTTTACCATAAGCTGCTACAGAACCCAGTTTCGGAACGCGATCGAGAACATCTGCAACTAAATGGAATCGATCGAGGTCATTCATCACCACCATATCAAACGGCGTCGTAGTCGTTCCCTCTTCCTTGTAACCCCGAACGTGAATATTCGAGTGATTCGTGCGGCGGTAAGCCAATCGGTGAATCAGCCAAGGATAGCCGTGAAAAGCAAAAATCACCGGCTTATCTATCGTGAACAAAGCATCAAAATCCTTGTCAGACAAACCGTGAGGATGTTCGCTAGCAGGCTGAAGAGTCATCAAATCCACCACATTAACCACCCGCACTTTTAAATCGGGATAATCTCGGCGGAGAATGTCAACAGCAGCCAAAGTTTCCAGCGTCGGAACATCACCCGCGCAAGCCATCACCACATCCGGTTCGCCGCCTTTATCATTGCTGGCCCACTCCCAAATACCGATGCCGGCCGTACAGTGTTTAATCGCAGCATCCATATCCAAATACTGCAATGCCGGCTGCTTCCCTGCAATAATCACGTTGACATAGTGGCGGCTGCGGAGACAGTGATCCGTTACTGACAGCAAAGTGTTCGCATCCGGCGGCAAATAAATCCGCACCACTTCCGCTTTCTTGTTAATTACGTGGTCGATAAAACCCGGATCTTGGTGAGAAAAACCGTTGTGGTCTTGCCGCCAAACGTGAGAAGTTAGCAGGTAGTTGAGAGAGGCGATCTGTCGGCGCCAAGGAATATCGTTAGTAGTTTTCAACCACTTGGCGTGTTGGTTGAACATCGAATCGATGATGTGAATAAATGCTTCGTAACAAGAGAAAAAGCCGTGGCGTCCCGTCAGCAAATAGCCTTCCAGCCATCCCTGACATAGATGTTCGCTGAGGACTTCCATCACCCGGCCGTCGGGGGAGATGTGGTCGTCTTCGGGCAAAATTTCGCCCGCCCACACCCGGTTCGTCACTTCAAACACCGGATCGAGGCGGTTTGAGGCCGTCTCGTCAGGCCCGACAATGCGGAAATTCGCGTTTTCCTGATTCAGTGTCATCACCTCTCGCAGGAAGCGGCCGGAAACGCGGGTTGCTTCTGCCATTACAGTGCCCGGTTTTTGCACGTCAACGGCGTAGTCTTCAAATTCCGGCATTTTCAAGTCTCGCAGCAGCAGACCGCCGTTAGCGTGGGGATTTGCCCCCATCCGCCGAGATCCCTTGGGTGCGAGTTCCGCCAATTCGGGAATTAACTTGCCCTTTTCGTCGAAGAGTTCTTCCGGCTTATAGCTTTTCATCCAATCTTCGAGGAGTTGGACGTGTCCCGGCTTAGAAGCCATTTCCGAAAGTGGGACTTGGTGCGATCGCCAATAATCCTCAGTTTTCTTACCGTCAACTTCCTTCGGCCCCGTCCAGCCTTTGGGAGTTTTCATCACAATCATCGGCCATTGAGGACGGCCGGAATAGCCCTCTGTCCGGGCTTTTTCCTGAATCGCCTTAATTTCGCCGATCGCGGTATCGAGAGTTGCAGCCATCAACTGGTGCATCGTTTCCGGGTCTGAACCTTCCACCCAATAAGGTTTGTAGCCATAACCCACCATCAAACTTTCCAATTCCTCACGCGGAATGCGGGCCAACACGGTAGGATTGGCAATTTTGTAGCCGTTCAAGTGCAAAATCGGCAACACTGCCCCGTCGCGAACCGGGTTGAGAAACTTGTTAGAGTGCCAGCTAGCAGCTAGCGGGCCGGTTTCCGCTTCCCCGTCGCCGACAACAGCCGCCACAATCAAATCGGGATTGTCGAAAGCCGCCCCGTAAGCGTGCACCAGGGCGTAGCCGAGTTCGCCGCCTTCGTGAATCGAACCGGGGGTTTCCGGGGCGACGTGGCTGGGGATACCGCCGGGAAAAGAGAACTGTTTGAACAGCCGTTTGATACCCTCTTCATCTTGGGAAATGTTCGAGTAATATTCGGTATAAGTGCCTTCGAGATAGGTGTTGGCGACCAAGCCCGGCCCGCCGTGTCCAGGGCCTGCGATGTAGATGGCGTTGAGGTCTTGGGCTTTGATGATGCGGTTGAGGTGAACGTAGATGAAGTTTAGGCCTGGAGTGGTGCCCCAATGTCCGAGGAGTCTCGGTTTGACGTGTTCGATTTTGAGGGGTTCTTTGAGTAGGGGGTTGTCGAGGAGATAGATTTGTCCGACGGATAGGTAGTTTGCCGCCCGCCAGTAGGCGTTTATTTTGTGGAGTTCTGAGTCGGAAAGCGGCTTTAATTGCGGGATCTCGGTTGTTCCTAGCATCATCAGCGATTGACTCCTAAGTTGTGGTTGTTTTGTAACGTGCGATCGAGAAGTGCGATCGATCTTGTAACTGACGCGGATATTATTATTTGGTTATTTGAGACACTGTTTATGTTGACTCCATGTTTCACCAGCAAACACTTGAATTGTATACCATTTTTATCTAAATCCAAGTTTAAATCAACGTTAATTTTTGAGTAACAAGTGCTCTCTTATCACGGCATAAAAGCCGAAGGTTGCGGGGGTGAAAGCCAGCGGAATCACAAAGATACTTCTCAAGGTAGAGGTGAGAAGCATTTATATGTGAAAATTCTGTTTTTGGAGGCTTGCAGATGAGATGCAGACTCTTGTTTTGGTAGACTTTTGTATATTCGGTTAAGGTCTAGGAGTAAGAATCATCCGTAAGTTGTTCAGCCCCGATATATTCGAGATTCGAGATCAACAAGTTTGAAAAATGATTACCTTATACACTGCACCATCCTTTGATGAACTACCAAGATGAGCCCACCCTGTCTAGAGCTTGAAACTTGGCTCCGTATGGCAAAGCACCTTACAAAAAGGTTATCATCACAGCACAAAGTTTTGAGCTGGCTCCCAAAGGTAAAATTCCTTTCATCGACTATCAAGGAAACCTGATCGGTGATGTCTTTCTAATCATTGATATTGCGAACAATTCTGCTCGGGTTACACCTTGGTATACGCCGGAACACAGTTTTGAACATGGTGTTGATGCTGCTCCTTGGGAAGGAATTGGTACGGGGTGGTTTTATTCGGTTTTAGGTGGCGGTTCGGAGTTGCGTCCCCAAACGAATGTAGAGCGTATCCCGGTTGATTTTGACAATACTTATGATGCCAGGATGCGGGGAGATAGGGCGGTTCCCACTTTATTTAACGGCTAGTTTGATGCTGTTTTTAATCCGCAGGGTGGTAATCAAACTATTTTTTCTGAGGCGCTTCCTGGCTGGTCTTTTCATAATGGTGAAACGTCAGGGAGTGTAGCTACAAACAATCTTGTTGATGTGCATCAGCTATCTGCAATAGAGACTCCGGCTTTGCACGCATAATATCAAATCCGTTAGCATCGGAATAGTAAATTCGAGTTCACTGTTCACGGCGTTGACGGTTGACTGTTCACGGCGTCAACAGTCAACCGTCAACAGTCAACATCATTCCGGTGTAACCGGAATTGATATAACTGGATAGGATAGGAGTCGATCGCACTCAAGCAAATTATGCTCTGAAGCTAGAATCCGGTAAAAGTATTACTCACAACCGTTTTGTAGTGCCTGAGTGGGGAAATTTACGCTTTGATCTCCCTGTTCCCGAAGCAGAACTGAAACGAGGCAGAATAGTATCGCAAAAAATTAAACCATCTTCTTCTGTATGGACTTGAAATGTTGCTGCCATCAAGTTGGCTGTGGTTAGGTCAGTACCAGACAATCCTGTACAAAACAGGCTGCCTTCTCTCAAGTCAACATCAATTAGGTCGCATACCAGGTCGGCCTAATCTAAAATGGCTTTCCTCAAATTGGCAGCAGTCAATATAGTACCAGATAGGGTAGCAGAGTCTAGGTTAGCCCTACTCAAGTTAGCAGCGCTGAGATTAACATGACTCATTTTTGCTCTAGTCAAGTTAGCACCGCTGAGATTGATACCACTCCACTCATTTTGACCTGGTTGGAGGTGTCTGATATCACCCACGCCAGCAACGTTTAAGTTAGCACGACTTAAATCAACTTCAGGAAAATCTCTCTCTCCCGCAGCGTAACGTCTATATAGTTCTTCAACGGCCAGAGCTTTTTTGTTCAAACTGTTTATGCTTTGATAGTAGGGCGATTCCTTCTACTTTTTATCAAAAAATATATCAAGCTGTGGGAGAGGTTGAACCCGATCGCATACCAACTAATCCAGATGGCTCAGAATGAATACAACAGTCCTAAAATCTCAACTCGAAAATATCAGATCGCTAACTGCGCCGAATATTAAAACAACACCAATCTTGGCGCTTCCACAGAGTAGCGACAATCCAGCCATGCTGTTCGAGAGTGTCAGCAATTGGCTTAGCTTGTTCGAGCAAAATGCCGCTGAGTACGCCCCAAGTAGTGGGTTTGCTAATTGCAGTGAACTGCGGGATTAAATCGATGATTACTTCTGCTAAAATGTTGCATATCAAACCGTCGATCGGCTCATCTACCATTTCTTTCAAGCGATCGATACTGCCGAGTTCTGCAACTAACTGCTGAGAATTAACGCGGTTGAGTAGTCTGTTGCTAATGGTCGATCGCACTGCCAAAGGATCTGTATCCAAAGCATAAACTTTTGTAGCGCCCAACAACACCGCGCCGATCGACAAAATACCCGATCCGCAGCCGATATCAGCAACGATGCACTCTTTGTCATCAAAACCGAGACGCATTTCTAGCGACTCCAGACACAGTTGAGTAGTAGCGTGAGCACCGGTACCGAAAGCCACACCGGGATCTAAACGCAAAATAATGCGATCGGTATCAGCCGGTGGGGGCAGCCAGGCCGGATTAATTAAAAAGCGATCGCCCACTTCTTGAGGCTGCCAGTGCTGCTTCCAAGTGCTGCCCCAGTCTTCGTCTTCAATCAAATCCCACTGCATCGCAGGTAGGGGCAAACCTGCACACAGAGCATCTTGGCGCAGCCACAGAGACAGAGCGGCCAAATCCAGCAATCCTGCCTGTTCTTCCGGCAAATAAGCCGACATCAGACAGGAATTGCTTTTGAGCTCAGTAGCAGTTCCCTGACAGCAAAACCGTTCCAGACGCCAAAAGATGATATCTTCCAGCGCCGGATCGCAAAGAATTCTAATTTCCCACCAGCTATGTGCCATAACAATTTTAGATTTTAGATTTTAGATTTTAGATTGGCCCAGGGGAACTGGAGACTGGGAACTGGGGACTGAAGAATGAGGATTGGCTAATAGAAAAATTCCCAGTTGTCTTGCCAATTACCAACAATCAATTACCCATTACCAATTATCAGTCCTTGCATCCAAAATCTAAACTCCAAAATCCGTCAAAGATTTACTGTGTAAGCATCCCGAATTCCCGGAACTTTGAGGATCTCAGCCAGTATCCCCTCTGGTAGAGGGTCATCGAGGCTCAAAACCATCACCGCATCGCCTCGCACGATTTTACGGCCTACTTGCATACTGGCAATATTGACATTAAAACTGCCCAATTGGGAACCAATTTTGCCAATAATCCCCGGCATATCGCGGTGCAGGGTAAACAGCATATGGTGAGTGGGGGAAACGTTGACTGGGAAATCGTCAACGCTGGTAATCCGAATTTCGCTTTCGCCGAGCACTGCACCTGTCACGGTGTGTTCGCCGAGGGTTCCCTTAGCCGAGAGGTGCAGGGAGCCGGTGTAGTCGCGAATTGAGGCGTCTCTGGTTTCGACGACGCGAATTCCGCGTTCTTTGGCTTCGATGCTGGCGTTGACGTAGTTAACGCGCTCTCGCAGGGCTTGGGAGAGCAGGCCTTTGAGGGCGGCAACAACTACGGGCTGGCTTTGGTTGTTGGCCAATTCGCCTTGCAGTTGGACGTTGAGGTAATCGACTCGGCCTCCGGCTAGCTGGCTGACGAGGTTGCCGAGGGTTTCGGCGAGTTGCAGGTAGGGTTTGAGTTTTTCGATCGAGTCTGGGTAAATTCCCGGTATGTTGACAGCCGATCGCGCGGGCAGCCCCAACAGTACATCGCGAATTTGTTCAGCCACGTCGATCGCCACATTCACCTGAGCTTCCGCTGTAGATGCTCCCAAGTGGGGCGTCAGCACGATGTTCTGGCCGACAGCCCGCAACGGGGAATCAGCTTCCAGCGGCTCCTGTTCGTAAACGTCCAAAGCTGCGCCGGCGATCTTGCCTTCTTTGATGGCTTCTGCGAGGGCTGCTTCGTCGATGATGCCGCCTCTGGCGCAGTTTATGATGCGGGCCGTGGGCTTCATTTTCGACAGCACTTCAGCGTTAATTAAGTGCAGGGTTTCCGGCGTTTTGGGGATGTGCAGGGTGATGTAGTCGGATTCGCGCATCAGCAGTTCGAGTTCTACCAAGCGGCAGCCCAACTGGTCGGCTCTTTCGGTCGAAATGAAGGGATCGTAGGCCAGCAGTTTCATGCCCATTGCTTTGGCTGCGGCGGCGAGGTGGGAGCCGATTTTGCCCAAACCAACGATGCCGAGGGTTTTTTTGTAAACTTCTACGCCGATAAAGCGGTTGCGTTCCCATTTACCACCTTTGACGGATGCGTTGGCTTCGGGGATGTGGCGGGACATGGAGAGCATCATGGCGATCGCGTGTTCGGCGGCGGCGATGGTGTTGCCTTCAGGGGAATTGACGACTACAATTCCTTTGCGGGTAGCGGCGGGTACATCGACATTATCTACGCCGACGCCGGCTCTGCCGATGATTTTGAGTAAATTCCCGGCTTCTATGATTTCTTTGGTAACTTGGGTGCCAGAACGGATCATTAAAGCGTCGTAATCTGGAATAATTCGTACCAGTTCTTCGGCTGAGAGTCCTGTGTTTACGTCAACTTGCGCGACTTGGGAGAGGATGTCAATTCCGGCTTGGTCGATCGGATCGGATACTAAAACTTTAGGCATAGCAAGCAATTGAGTGGAATCAGTAAAAATAGGCAAGCGCGTTGGCGAGCACAAAGTTGAGGCTTAAACCAAGGGCAGTATCTCACGGCTGGGCTGAAGCTTGCCTTTGTGCAGTTTGAATTGTATCTGCATTCGGTCTTGACCGACCGTTTTTGCTTGAAATATTTTAGGTTTCGGGGCGATCGCACTCTCGGATGGTCTGGAAATCCCCGAACTGCTTAGCTAGTATGTCTTTTCCGACTATAATTATTTCTAGGTGTCCGAGCCTAACCATCAGGAATTATTTGTCAATGAATTATCTTATCGCCGTACTGCCCGATCGAATTCAAGCCGAAGCTGCCTACAGTGCTCTGGAAAAAGAAGGCTTACCCATGAAGCAAGTGAGCATTTTGGGCCGCGGCTACAAAACTGCTGATGAATTTGGCTTAATCGACCCCAACCAGCAAGCGAATAAACAAGCTAAACTCATGGCTGTTTGGCTGGTGCCGTTTGGCTTTATTGCTGGCGTTACTTTCAGTCTGATGACTCAGTTGAAGACTTTTGCCTGGGCGGGCGAAATTGGCGATCACGCGATCGGCGGAGTGCTAGGTGCGATCGCCGGCGGGATGGGCAGCTTTGTTGTTGGCGGAGCCGGGGGCATGGCTTTTGGTAGCGGCGATGCTTTGCCCTACCGCAACCGTTTGAATGCGGGTAAATATTTGATTGCGGTTAAGGGTTCTGACGATTTGACTGGGAAAGCTGCGAAGATTTTGCGGCAGTTTGAACCGGAAAATATCCAAGGTTATACAGAGACTTAGTTATTTGTTGACTGTTGACTGTTGACTGTTGACTGTTGACTGTTGACTGTTGACTGTTGACTGTCAACTCCTTTAATATTTGGAGGCAGTTATGGAATCACAAACTATCCCCCTACCTTCTCCCCTAGAATTAACGCTCGAATTAACAGACGAGCAGTTTTTTCAGTTGTGTATAGACAACCGGGATTTGAGATTTGAGCGCACTGCCACGGGAGAATTAATTATTATGCCGCCTGCAAGTAGCGATACAGGCAGACGGAATGCGGATCTAAGTTTTCAACTCGAAGGTTGGAGCCGTCAAAATAAGCATTTGGGAATAGCTTTTGACTCTTCAACTGGATTTAAACTCCCCGACGGTACAGACATTTCTCCCGATGCTGCTTGGATGCGCCGCCACAGGTGGAATACTTTAACTCCCGAACAGAAAGAGAAATTTGCGCCGATTTGTCCAGATTTTGTGGTGGAATTGCGATCGACCCCTGACTCGCTAGAAAAATTGCGGTCTAAAATGAAAGTGTATGTAAAAAATGGAGCGAGGTTGGGATGGTTGCTCGATCGCAAAAATAGAAAAGTAGAAATCTCCCGTCAAGGTAGAGAAGTAGAAATTTTAGATGAACCTGCAACTTTGTCCGGTGAAGATGTACTACCCGGTTTTGTGTTGGACTTAACTGATATTTTCTAAATTTGTAAGAAGAATCGGCGGTTGAAACCGCATCTATCAAGTCAAAACCCGCAGAGGGTGGTTAAAGAGGACAACTGGGGTAAAATTACGTTATTCTCTTTAGTCGGCATCCAGCAGACATGGTTTGTATAAACCTGCTTTCAATTGCGTTCTTATGTTTTCCCACTCATTCATGATATGATAGGCTGCCAAAGGTTGCGTTTGGTATGACCTATGAAAATCCTCCACGGGACTTGGATTCCTCAAGCAGAAGAGAATTTTATTCAACCTGGAACGTTTTATATTTGGGTTGAAACCACTGAAAAGAAAAAACAGCCTGTTAAGGTTCATCCCCGACAATTGGAGACGGGACAGTTAAGAGAGTTTCTAACGAAAGAAGCCGGGATTCAACTGCCACCAGTCAGCAATACAAGTGCGATGGGGCTAGAATACGCGATCGTCCCTCGGTATTTTTTACTGCCCACTGCCGACAACCAGCCGTTGCCTTCTTTAGAACTAGCGCGATATTTAGAGACAGAGTTACCCGAAACATTTGAGTTGGAGTATTGGCAAGTTGATTGTGTGTCCATCGCCACCCACACTTTGACTAAAGTATTGAACGATTTGCATTTTTTTGCCCTCTACGATTTAGCAGAAGTTCAGTTTGGTTCAGACTTGCTATTTTGGTATCACTACACCCAATTTTTTAAGCAAATTGTTCTGAAAGATCATTATATTCCGGCGTTGCGCTATCGAGAAACTGCTCCGATCGCGATCGCACCCATCGAAAAATCCGAACCCGCTGAGAAAGCCACGCGCGGGCGTAAGAAAGCGGGCGAGACAAAAACCAAAACAACTGCAAAAACTCCAAAAACACCTGCCAAAATTGCACCCAGCTTTGAGATTTATCCGGGATGGGAAATTGTTTCAACACAGTACGAAACTGATTTACAACGCTATGTTGAATGGATGCCTTTAGTTTGTGTGTCCGGTTTTCGGAAGATCCAGCTACAAGATACACCAAAGTTCTACGATCGCGAACGGTTGCTGCGGCATTTTTCCGAGTGTGCGATCGCGGAAATTGTCACTCAAACCCCCATCCCAGCATCGTTTGAAAATAAGATTGCGGATTCTTTACTCCAAATCTGCCTCAACCAAACACGAAAAATCGCGCGAGTAAGCCTTGAGCAATACCGGCAATGGCAAACCTGGCGCGATCGCATTACGCGCAATCAATCTGCTGACTCATTCTCCCTCTGCTTTCAACTACAATCCCCCGAAAACCCCGAACAGCCTTGGGTTTTAGAGTTTCAGGTGGCTCCGAAAAAAGACCCATCTCTGCGGATGCCGTTGCAGGATTATTGGCGATCGCGATCGACTCAACAAAAGCAGTTGCAAACACAATTCGGCGAGAACTTTGAGCAACATTTGCTGACAAATCTCGGCTACGCTGCCCGCATTTATCCCCAACTTTGGCAAGGGTTAGAAACCGACAAACCCGTTAACATTACCCTCAGCTTAGATGATGCTTTCACCTTCCTCAGCGAGTCCGCTTGGGTATTAGAAGATGCCGGATACAAAGTGATTGTCCCCGCTTGGTGGACGCCGAAGGGACGACAACGGGCGAAGATTCGCCTGCAAGTCAAAGGGAAGGGCAGCAAGAGCGCTGCCATCAAGGGCAAAGGATTGTTTTCGGCGGATTCCTTGGTGGAATATCAATATGAATTGGCGATCGGGGGTGAACGGGTTAGCGAACAAGAATGGCAGGCGTTAGTAAGCGCTAAAACGCCTCTAGTGCAGTTCCGAGGACAATGGATGGAACTGGACAAAGACAAGATGCAGGAGATGCTGGAATTTTGGAAAAAACATCGCCAAGAAAACCCCGATTTAAGCCTGATTGACTTTATGAAGTTGACGGCAGAAGGAGAAGCGAGCGAACAGTTGGAGGTTGAGCGCGATCGGGCTTTATCGGATATGTTGGAGAAGCTGAACGATAAGAGTCGGTTAGAGTTAATTGCAGATCCAGCAAAGTTTCAAGGCAAGTTACGGGATTACCAAAAGCGCGGCGTTTCTTGGTTGAGTTATTTGGAAAGTTTGGGATTAAATGGCTGTCTTGCCGATGATATGGGTTTGGGTAAATCGGCGCAGGTAATTGCTCGGTTATTGCAAGAGCGGGAAGTTTTATCTACTACAAAAGAGACAGAAAAAGTGATCGCACCTTCAGTTCTACCCACGCTGCTAATTGCGCCCACATCCGTAGTTGGTAACTGGCAAAAGGAAATGGAAAAATTTGCTCCAGAATTGCGATCGCTCATACACCACGGCCCTGGGCGCTTGCAAGATGCCAAGGAATTCAAAGCCGCCGTCCAAGGTTGCGATATGTTGATTACTTCCTTTACCTTGGCGCGCAAAGACGAGAAACTGTTGAGCAGCGTAGCGTGGCATCGCTTAGTAATTGATGAAGCGCAGAATATTAAAAATCCGAAAGCGGCGCAAACCAAGGCGATTTTAAAGTTACCCGCTACCCATCGACTAGCATTGACTGGAACACCCGTGGAAAATCGATTGCTGGATTTATGGTCAATTTTTAATTTCCTCAATCCGGGCTATCTGGGTAAAGAGGTGCAGTTTCGGAAGTTGTTTGAGATCCCGATTCAAAAAAATGGGAGTCGCACGCAATCGGTAGCGCTCAAAAAATTAGTGGAACCCTTTATTCTCCGGCGCCTGAAAACCGATAAGTCGATTATTCAGGATCTCCCCGACAAAGTTGAGCAAAAGCTCTACTGCAATCTCACCCGCGAGCAAGCTTCGCTTTATGAAGCGATCGTGAAAGAGGTAGAACAAGAAATTGACGCGGCGGAAGGGATGAAGCGCAAGGGGATGATTTTGGCGACACTGCTGAAGCTGAAGCAAATTTGTAACCATCCGCGCCAGTTTTTGCAGGATGAAAGTGAGTTTACACCAGAGCGATCGCACAAACTGGAACGGCTGATCGAGATGATTGAGGAAGTCAAAGCAGAAGGCGAAAGTTTATTGGTATTTACGCAGTTTACAGAACTGGGAAGCGCGTTGGAAAAATACATTAAACAAACGCTACATTACAACACTTACTACATCCACGGGGGAACCAGCCGCGAAAAACGGGAACGGATGATTTCAGAATTTCAAGATCCAGAGTCTGAACCTTCGGTATTTATTCTGTCACTGAAGGCGGGCGGCGTGGGAATTACGCTGACAAAAGCTAATCACGTGTTCCATTTCGATCGCTGGTGGAATCCGGCAGTGGAAGATCAGGCGACGGATCGGGCGTTTCGGATTGGACAGGAAAAAAATGTGTTTGTGCATAAGTTTGTGGCAATTGGTACTTTGGAAGAAAAGATTGACCAAATGATTGAGGACAAAAAGAAATTGGCAGGGTCAATTATTGGTGCGGATGAGTCGTGGCTGACTGAGTTGGATAATGAGGCATTTAAAAAGTTAATTAGGCTCAATAAAAATGCAGTTTTAGATTAGGAGAAAATCAAAAATATGTCACAATTTACTCGGACTTGGTGGGGTAATAAATTTATCGATGCGTTAGAAAGATTTACAGATTCTGGGCGACTCGGACGGGGACGTTCCTATGCACGGAATGACAAGGTAAAAAGCTTTAAGATTAATGATGGCTTAGTGATGGCAGAAGTAAGGGGGTCGGTAAATCCTTATTTTGGGGTTTATAAGGAGCCACTCTACAAAACTAAAATTGAGTTTCAGGCGATTAGTCAGGCCAAGTGGAAAGTGGCGATCGCCCAAATGGCATCAAAAGCCAGCTTCATTTCCCGGCTGCTACTCAACGAAATGCCCGACAATATTGAAAATGCTTTCTCACCCCTCGGATTGCACCTTTTACCCAGCAGCCGCGAGGACTTTAAGACTACTTGCTCTTGCCCAGACTATAGCAATCCCTGCAAACATATTGCCGGAGTTTATTATTTGGTGGCGGCCGAATTGGACAAAGATCCATTTTTACTGTTTGAATTACGAGGGCTTTCTAAGGAAGTGCTGCACTGCGAATTAGCAAAAACGCCTTTGGGTTTGGCACTTTCTGCCGAGTTGACGGCTGATGCAGCGGCCCCTGTGGCGGTGGATTCCTATTACACGCAGGCGATCGCCAGTGAGGCGCAAACGGTCAGCCTGAAAGAGTTTTGGCACGGTGCGAAGCGATTACCGCAGACGATTGAGGTGGCAGCGCCAAGTGGGGTAAGTGCGATCGTGGTGAAGAAACAGGGAGATTTTCCACAGTTTTGGCACAAGGATGGTTCGTTTATTGAGGCGATGGAAGAACTGTATTTGCGGGTGAAGAAGAATAAGTAGTTGGGTGGACAATTTTGCTGCCATACTCGATCGAACTCTTGCAAAAACTTTAACTCGAAGACTTCATAGATTTGGTACAATAATCGTGCTCATCATATCAGCTTTACCAGCAACTAAAATCATAAGATCGTTATTTGATGATTTTAGACTATAATTAAATTAGTGCGACTGTTAAAAAAGTAGACTTTTTAGTGACAGCAAGGTTTGGCAATTTCAAATTAGAATCTAACATTAACTGATGTTACAAAGAGAAGAACTGTTAAAAGGCATCGAAAACCGCGACTGTGTGGCGCGGGCGATCGACCAAGCGGAACAAGCAATTAAAACTTGGGAAGTTACTCTGACTGATTTTCTGTCGCCTCCAGAATTGGCGGACACTCTGACGGTATTTAAGCGGTTAACAGACGTGGAATTAGTGGCTTGGGGCGGCTACCCGCAAGCTGAAAGACAAAGAATTGCGATCGCGCGATCGGATATCCCGATCGACTCTGCTAGCGTTAACGTTGCTGCGGTAGAAATCGCTGGCAATTTCTTGTTCGATACAGCTTCTCACCGCGACTTTTTGGGGGCGATGTTGGGTACGGGAATTGTCCGCGAGAAAACTGGCGATGTGATTGTTTTGGGAGAACGCGGCGCGCAAGCCATTGTCATGCCTGAGATGGTAGAGTATTTGGAGATGAGTTTGCAGCAAGTGCGATCGGTTCCTGTACAAACGCGGCGCATTGAGTTGAGCGAACTCAAAATTAGAGAACCCAAAAAGAAAGAAATGACAACCGTTGAAGCATCCATGAGATTGGATGCTGTCGCCTCGGCTGGATTCGCAATGTCTCGCAGCAAAATGGCCGATTTAATTGATAGTGGCGACGTGCGAGTTAACTGGAAAGACGTTACTCAAGCTAGTTATAATGTCAAGTCTGGAGATTTAATTGCTGTTACCGGCAAGGGAAGATTGGAAATTGGGGAAGTTGCTGTTACTAAGAAGGAACGCTATCGAGTCCAGTTAACTCGATATTTGTAATTTATAGCCCAGAAACCGGGTTTTTTCCGAGAATATTGTTACACAGCCCAAAAACCCCGAAAAACCCGGTTTCTTTGGTTTTATGGGTAAGTCCTAAATCCAAATTATCGGGGAAAAGTTTTCCTTACCCACACGGCGATAGCCAGCATTAACAAGCCAAATAGTAAGCCAAACAGCAGACTCCAGATAATTGTCGCAGCAAAGGGATGCAGCGGGAGAGAAAAATCGGGTTGCCATTGAATCGGTGTATCCTTGATTAGAGGATAGGCGGCGGAAAAGATTTGTCCGCCGCCGATCGCAGTTCCGACAAAAAAGATGATATTCTCAAGCTGGCGATCACGCTTTTTCTCCCTGTCTTCCTGTTCCCTGTCCAATTCCACCTGTTCAATTTCAACCATCCCTCGCACAGTGGATATCGACTGCTGGAACAAATCTTGACTCGCAATCAGGTAGTTTAAATCGATTTCAATTTGTCGCTGATATTTATTCTCCGCTAAATCTAGAAACTTCTGCAAGAAATCCAGATTATCGCCTGGGATGCACAAACTTGTAATTTTTTTCAAGGTCTCACTATAATTTTCAGCATTAGTATCAATGGTATTTCTATCTTCTTTCAAATACCGCACTTGCTGAGCACAATCAAACATTTTAGTGCGGACTTCAGCCAGCAATTGCTTTAACTTCTGCAACTTAACTTGTCTATCTTGTTCCCTTTCTATTTGACTGAATTCGGGAAGTTTATTTTCTAAGTCGCTGACTATTTGCTGTGCTTTGCGATACTTTTTTCTAGCTTCTCGATACACAAATACAATTTTAGCGCGAGAACACAGCAGATTCATCAAGTAAAAGTTAAACGTCGAGGTTGCGAATTCCAAAGTGCGGGGATTTTCTTGAAACCATACTAGAAAGTGACATCGCTGACACGCATCATCTTCGCGGCTGTCATACTCAAAAATCGGACTCCCGAATAACTTTCCTTCGGCGCGAAACTCTACTTGTGATGGTTGTTTATATTGTACAAAAGCTTTAACCGATTCGTCAGCTAGTTTGCGGTAAGTATCATAAACTGCTGGTGCGGCATATAACAATAACGTTTGTCCCAGAGAAGGTTGAATTGCATTTGGCAACAAGCAACCTTGGGGATTGAATCGAGTTAAGTCCGCTACTTTTATTGTGACATTTTGATAGTAAAATGTCAAGTCTGCGGTGTAAGTGTCGTGAATTCGCAGGGCATAGATAGAACCATCAAGTTTCTGGTTATCTGGCTGAATAATTTGCGGAAACTTCAGAGTTTTTCCTTCGGGAATCAGCAATTTGCCGTTAGTCAGTTTTTCCCGTTCGCCGTCGGGATAATACAGGCCGTTTTTGTAGCAAATTAGCTTGTCTCTGAGGGATTTTAGTTCGTGGATGTTAAATTCTTTGCCGACATTATCTGCTAGATTTTCCCACAAGGATTGAGCATTTCTGGCTACTTGTCCGTAGCCTTCGTCGCTATCATCCCGCAGGTGGAAAGGATACAGGGTAATGCTGGGATTTTTAATTTGCCATTCTTGGCTCATAATCAATTTTGTGAGAGGTTTTTGAGTATTTCTATCAGATATTTGGGGCGGGCAAGATGCCCACCCCACAAGATTTTTATGGTTTCTATCCTAGGAAGGTGTTTGTGGATTATTTGTTGGTGGTGCAGCCGGCGCAGACGACAGAGGCAAACCCAGTCGAATCTGATTTTCCTTGAGTGTTTCGCAAAACTCCCTCACGAGTTCCTCCCGTGCATCGCTATCAGTACCGCCCCCACCCGCCCGATAAATTTTGCCTTCTAAATTTTCTTCAATTTCAGGTCTGGTTTCGCACCACTCCTTAATTTTTTGAGCGATAATATTGATATTATCTGTCGAACTAACATCAAGCGCTGATAAATGTTCGGCAAATAGCTGCGGCTCGGATATTTTCAATAACTTACTTAAACCCGCAACAATTTGTTTGGGTGTGGCATCATCGGGAAGTGACATGACTAATCTCCTTAAATCTTTTTTTCAGTGGATAGGGGTAAAGTTTCTGTTTCCCCAATTAGGGTAAATGCTGCCCAATCTAAGGGAGTCCGAAATCGAGCTTTTGTTGTTAGCATAGCACACCGCAAGGCAGCGGCTCGATTGTCGCCCCGTGCTAAATTTTCGTAGAATTCTGTCATTAGCAACTTGGCTGGTAGCACGCCCATATCCCACAGAGAAACGATGATGCTGGGTACTCCCGCGAGGATGAAGCAGCGCGATAATCCGACAACTCCATCTCCGGTGATTTTACCGCCTCCGGTGCTGCACGCGCTTAAAACTACGAGTTCGGAATCGAGTTTTAATTGCAGGATTTCTGGGGCGTTAAGCGCGCCGTCGTCGGTGTCTCCTGATGGTGCTAAAATAATCGCGCCTGGAATGCCGGAACCTTGGAAATCGTCGAGGAGTCCGTGGGCGGATAAATGGACGATGCGCGTGTTTAGCATGCTGTCTAAAATGGCGACTTTAGTGGCATTGTCTCCGCTAATTGCTTGGGTTCCTAAAGTTGCGGCAATGGCTTCGGCGGCTTCTTTTGCCCTAGAGATTTGGTCGAGTTCGTAGGGCTTTTCTTTGAATTTTGGGTGGAGAGTTGGATCGCCGACAATCAGGGCGGCTTGTCTCAATCCTCGCACTCGGTTTTGATGTTCGCGGGTTTTTTCTAATACTTGGATGGATGGGCTGGTGAGGATGGTATGATTTTCGATTAGGTAGCGGTTGTTGCTATCTTGCAAGGCGGCGAAAGGAACTAAATGTAGTTCGTAGTGGGGGATGAAGATGATGGGGGAATTGGCATCGGTGGGTAGCAAGTCTATGATGGGTTCGATCAGGATTTGATGGAGGAGTTGCAATAGGGGAAAGCCGCCCGTTGTGTCTGGTTGGTACTGGGATTCTGGCTGAATTTTGTTGCCTTTGTCGTCGGTTTCATCGGTGCCGATGGAGACGCGGGTTTTGAGGATGATTTGTTTGAGGGTTTGGTTTTGTTGCTTGAGGGGTTCGAGGTTGGCGGCGCGATGGGTTATGTTGCCGTTTGGTTGGATTACCCAGATGTAAATAATCTTTGAGCTGACAATCGAATATTCAACTATTGTGGAGTTTCTGGATCGGGCGATTTGTTGGATTTTGGGAATTGATAATTTATGTGTTTCGTCATTGGTTGGTAATTCATTTGTGAATAAGGTTTGTTGCAATAATTCGACAAAGGCACGGGTGCGGGACATTTCTGATATTTCTAAGGCGTCATGGAATTTAGATTGGGCCACTAGAACTTGTTGTAGGTTTTGATAGGGTGCTATTTGAGTTTCAAAGATTGATATTTTATGGTCGTCTTTTACTAATTCAGAGCGTATATTTGCGTAAATTTCGATAGAGGCGTGCAGTGCCGTTTCAGCTTCAGCAAGTTGGTTAGTTGTTAGTAAAATTTGTCCCAAGCATCCGAGGGAATGAGCTTCACCTTGGCGATCGCCTATTTCTCGTGTAATCGCTAAAGACAGTTCGTGAAACTCGATCGCCTGGTTGTATTCCCCTATAGAATAATAATCATTGCCCAAATTATTGAGAGAAACAGCTTCTCCTTGACGATATCCTATTTCTCGCTCAAGCTTTAAACTTCCTTTGTGAGCTTTTATCGCCTCGTCATATTTTCCTAGGGAATAGTAAATCAATCCCAAATTCGCGATTACACTAGCTATCTCTCTGAAATCATTTAATTCCAATGAAATAACTAAAGACTGCCTGTAAAACTCAATAGCTTTGGAGAATGATGCCAGCTTGTAGTAAGCAGAAGCCAACTTGGACAGGGAAGCAGCTTCACCTCCACGATATCCCATTTCTCGTTCAATCTTTAAAGACTTTTTGTTAAACTCGATCGTCCGGTGATATTGTCCTAGAGAATAATAAGCAGAACCCAAATTACCGAAGGAATTAGCTTCACCTTGAGGATCGCCTATTTCCTGTGAAATTTCTAAAGACTGTTGGTGAAATTCGATCTCCTTGTGGAATTGTCTTAAGAAATGGTAAGCACTGCCTAAATTGTTGAGGGAATTAGCTTCTCCTCGGCGATTTCCGATTTCCCGTTCAATCTCTAAAGACTGTTCGTGAAATTCGATCGCTCTGTGGAATTGCCCTAGGGACTGGTAAGCTGAGCCCAAATTGCCGAGGGAATTAGCTTCTTCTTGGCGATTTTTGATTTCCCGTTGAATCTCTAAAGACTGTTCGTAAAATTCGATCGCCTTCTCAAATTGACTTATAAAATGGTAAGCATTGCCTAAATCGTTGAGGCAACCAGCTTCTCGTTCGCGGTTTCCTATTTCCCGTAAAATCACTAAAGACAGTTCGTGAAACTCGATCGCCTTCTCAAATTGTCTCAGACGGCTGTAAGCATTGCCCAAATTACCAAGGGAATCAGCTTCTCCTTCACGATCGCCTATTTCCGGTTTAATCACTAAAGACATTTCATAAAACTCGATCGCCTTGTCGAATTGCTTTAGGGAATAGTGATCGTTACCCAAACAGTCGAGGGAACCAGCTTCTCCTCGACGATCACCTATTTCCCGTTTAATCACTAAAGACAGTTCATAAAACTCAATCGCCTGGCCTAATTCTTCCAGGCATCTATAAGTATTGCCCAAACAACCTAGGGCAGCAGCTTCTAGTCGGCGATTTTCTATAGCCCGTGACATCATTAAATACTGTTCGTAAAACTCGATCGCCCGCTGATATTCTTCTAAATATTTATAAGCATTGCCCAAACAGCCGAGAGCTGCCGTTTCGAGTTGGCGATGTCCTATTGCCCGTGAAACCATTAAATATTGTTCGTAAAACTCGATCGCCTTGTGGTATTGCTCTAGGGAATAGTAAGCCTTGCCCAACTTGCCGACGCAAAGAGCTTCTTCTAGACGATTTCCGATTTCCCGTGAAATCATTAAAGACCCTTGGTAAAATTTTATCACCCTGTGGTATTTCCCTAGAGTATCGTAAGCATCGCCCAAATTACGAAGTGACTTAGCTGCTGTTTGAAGATCTTCTAGTTCCCATGAAATCACTAAACACTGTTGGTAAAATCCAATCGCCCGCTGGAATTGCCCTAGGGATTCACAAGCATTGCCCAAATTGCCCAGGGAATTAGCTTCTCCTTTGCGATTTCCGATTTCCCGTGAAATCTCTAGAAACTGTTCGTAAAATTCGATCGCCCGCTGGTATTGCCCTAGGTCTTGGCAAGCATCGCCCAAATTACCGAGGGACTTAAATTCTCCTTCACGATATCCAATTTCCCGATAAATCGTTAATGCCTGTTCCCAAGACTGCAAAGCTTCTGGATTTTGACAGATTCTATATTGCTGCTTGCCTTGTTCAAACAGTTTATCTGCTTCTGTTTTTAGTGCTATTTTCGGTAGAGCTTCCCTCAGTTGCCCTGCAAATCTTTTCAACCGATTAGCATTATTTAGTTCGCCTTGTTCTCTAAGATTATCTACCTCTTCTAGCATTGCCGCCACCAAGCCATCATCCAGCAATTCCGCGTGAGTCTCTAATACCTGCGCTTCTTCGCCGCTGGGACAGGTTAGCAGTTGATTTATCAGGTTGAGATAGGCTTGTTCGCGTTCTGAGTTCATTGCGATTTGGGATTGGGGATTGTGCGATCCATTAATTTATTATCGGTGAAACTCATCGGTTTGGGGCTGGCGATGCCAAGTTTTTTGTAAGGGTTCTCGCATTTGGGCGACAATATTTGCAACACCACGGGGATTTATCCTTTATTCGTCGGCCCGATGGTTTGTCCGTGGGTGCGATGGTTTGTCCAGGGGGTCGTTTGTTTGTCCGCGAGTCCGCCAGGGGTTGAAACCCCTGTCTCATAGCTAAAGTCGGTTGAAACCGACTGAAGAATGGTGAAAAATACTCGATTATGGTGAAAAATACTTGAACTTGATTGTTTATTTAATTTCCTTGGAAGTCCTCTTGAGAGGACTTTTGCTATGAGACGGGGGTTTCAACCCCCGGCGGACTTGTGGGGTAGCGTGGGAGATTTTGGTAGCAGAGATTTTGGTGGCCCGAATGTGCGATCGACTTTTGGGAAAATTTGGGTTAGGGGCGATCGAATGTTTGTCCTTGGGTGGGGGCGGGTTTATTTATATTGTCAACGATCGCGATTATTCGTCTTTCGCCCGAAACACCTTTTCTACCGACTTCACCAAAAGTTCTCGTGGCATCAATCGAGGCATATTTGCAATGATTTGATTGGGAATTCCCCCTGTGACAACATTAGACTCATTTTTGTCTAAAGCTTTCAAAGCATCTCGCACTACTTCAGCAGCGGGAACGAGTTTTTGCCCGCTGCTGGATGCCATTGATTGAGGGAATTCAGCTACTGCGAAAAAGTCCGATTCTGTGGGCCCTGGACAAAGGCACAAAACGCCAATTCCTAAATCTTTGTTTTCCGCCCAAAGTGCCTCGCTGAAACTTAAAACAAAAGCTTTAGTCGCTGCATACATCGACAAGTACGGCATCGGTTGAAAAGCTGCGATGGAGGCAACATTGATGATACTTCCTGTTTTTTGCTGCCGCATTCCCTGCAAAAATAAGTGCGATAGTTCAACTAATGCTACAATATTTAGTTGCACCATTGTTAGTTGTTTCGCAAGCGGGCGATCGGCAAAAGCACCGTAATCGCCAAAACCCGCATTGTTAACCAACAAATCAACCGTCCCACCTTTTTTAACAACCGTATCAAATACAGCAGTTCCAGCGCCCGGTGCGCTCAAATCTTGAACGATAATTTCGACCAAAATATTGAATTCCTGTTGCAGTTGAGGAGCTAGGTGTTGCAATTTGTCTTCGGAACGAGCTACCAAGATTAGATTGTGCTGGCGTTTGGCTAATTCGGCGGCAAAGGCTGCACCAATTCCGCCAGAAGCACCGGTGATTAAAGCAGTCTGCATGAAATTAAGTCGGATATTTGATGTGGGCTTTATATATTTTAACAATTATTTATAGGGGAACCTGTAAAATAATTAAAAGGGAATAGGTGAGTTTTATGGCGCGTCTTACCGATCGAGCTTTTGAAATTTTGCGGGCAGAAGTTGACAAGTGCGCGGCGGCTGATAGTCTACCCGGTGATGTCTACCGACGGATGGTAATCAAGCGGTTGGAGAAGTTGCGATCGCAAAACGGCACTTTCGCCTCAAGAGAAGAAATCCGCGATACCTTCAAAGACGAATTTCCCAACTTCAGCGAACAAGCTCTCAAAGCTGCCGTCAAAGCCAACCGCCCGCCCGGATTGTTCGGTAAAATCATCTTTGCTGGGAGTTTGCTGGGAAGTGCTGCGGGGATAATTTGGCTGATTAACCTACCTTTTCCCATGATTCGCTGGCCCGTGGCGAAAACAATGCCGATATTATTGCTGCCGAGTTTTATGAGTATGGATCACAATTACCGGCAGGCGATCGCCCTTGTGGAACAATCCGATCAACTAATCAATAAAGCCACGGCTGTTGCTGATTTTGACTTGGGCGAAATTAAAGCAAAAGAGGCTCAAAAACACCTCGACGCCTTGCCGGTGTGGTTCCTCGGCTATTACCCAAAGAGGTACTGCTCTTTTTTCCGCTGCCGTTGGCGGTTTACAGTCGATGAATTTGAAGCCGCCCGCAAAAATGTCGGGCGGATGGAGGCTCAAATTTTCCAGCAAAAAAATGCTTTTACTCAGTTAAATCAAGTCGAACAAACGCTAAAGGCCGCGAAACAGGAGTATCAGGAAGCAAAAACTGCCGCAGATAGACAAAAAGCGACGGTAAATTGGCAAAGTGCGATCGACCAACTCAATCAAATTCCCGCCGAAACCCTCGCGGGAGAAACGGCTAAGAAAACACTCAAAGCAGCAGAAAGAGACTTTCAAGCAATGGGTGGCGTCGCCACCGGTTCTTTGCAGGCTGACAACTTAATTGAAGCTGCCAAAGAATTTGCTCTCTCCGCCGCCGTCGCCTCGCAAAAACCGCCACATCCCGCCGCACAGTGGGAGCAAATAGCACAATTGTGGCAAGAAGCAATTAACAGACTAAAATTAATTTCTGTCGATAACCCTGGTTATCTCGACGCTCAAACTAAACTCGCTCAATATCAAAAAGATTTAGGAATTACCCAGATTAGACTGGAAGCAGAAAAAGATTCTACAACAGCTTTGCAAGCAGCTAAAAACTTGTTTGCCAACTTGCAAAATAATGTGAATTCTCAAAATCCCGGTTACTCCCTCAGCCAGTTGCAACAAATTATCAATCAATTAGAATCCGTCAAACCCGGCACAACGGTTTATCCCGAATCCCAAAAATGGCTGCAATCTGCTCGCAAAAAACAGCAAGAATGGCAAAAAAATTAGTCAGTTGTCAGTTGTCAGTCAACAGTTAACAGTCAACCGTCAACAGTCAACTAACAAATTACCAAGTCGGGTCAACATACAGATTAATTGTCACTTGCTTCTTCCCGGAAGGGATGCCGGAAATACAAGCACAAATCGTATCTCCGCCATCAATTTCTACTTCGCAAGCGTGACAAGAACCCATGAGACAGCCAGTAGGAATAGAAACCCCTGCACGTTTGGCTACATCTAGCAAAAGCTCTCCCGGTTCAGCTTCAACTGTCACATTATCAGGTAAAAAACAAACTTTTGTCATTGAATTTGAACCTCAACTATAATAAACAATAATCAACAGTCAACAGTCAACAGTTAACCGTCAACAGTCAACAGTTAACTAATTAACCTAAAATATGCTTGATATCTAAATGCTTTTCCACTGTATCTGCTAGAGAGTCTAACAGAGCTTCTCGGTGTTCTCTGTAATTAGGAATACCAGTAGGCAACGCGCGGAGTCCCCGCTGCTGCCGCAAGTGATTTAACCAAGCTCGCCGCCAAGCTCCGTTGTCAAATATGCCGTGCAGGTATGTACCCCAAATTGATTGAGAAGTATTGACAATGCCTAAACTAGCATCGTCAAATAGCGGTTCAGTCAAATCAGACTCTAGGATTTGCGTTTTTCCTTGATGAATTTCGTAACCGGAAACGGGCAAACCCGGTTGAGGATAGTTAGATGTTACGATGCGTTGGCGGGCAATTTTGTTCGGTGCCATCGCAGTTTTCAAAGGCAGCAATCCCAATCCTGGAAATTCTCCCTTTTCTCCCTCAACGCCTTCTTTATCCGTGATACTTTCTCCCAGCATCTGAAAGCCGCCGCAAACTCCCATGACTGTACCGCCAGCTACTAAATAATTTTGAATAGCTTTTGCCATACCTGTTTGCCGCAGCACCTGCAAATCGGAAATTGTAGTTTTAGAGCCTGGTAAAATTACGGCGTCTGGATGGCCTAACTGGTCTTTTGGGCTGACATATTTGACAGTGACGGAAGTTTCCGACTCTAGGGGGTCAAAGTCGGTAAAATTGGAAATTCGGGGCAGGCGGATGACCGAAATATTTATGTCGGTTTGAGAATTGGGAGAACGTCGATCGAGTAAATCGAGAGAATCTTCTGAGGGAAACACTTCGTCTATCCAAGGAATTACCCCAACTACCGGGATTCCCGTCCTTTCTTCTAGCCAAGTCAGGCCCGGATCTAAGATCGATTTTTGTCCTCGGAACTTATTAATAATAAATCCTTTAATTAAAGCTCGTTCGTCGGGATCGAGCAATTCCAAAGTACCGATGATGTGAGCAAAAGCACCGCCGCGATCGATATCAACTACTAGCAAAGTCCGCGCCTTTAAATATTTAGCTACCCGCATATTTGTTAAATCGCGGTGTTTGAGATTAATCTCAGCAGGGCTACCGGCTCCCTCACACACAATCATGTCAAATTCTTGGGATAGAAATTCTAAAGATTCCCGAATAGCTTGCCAGCCGATATCGAAATACTGTTCATAATATTGAGATGCTCGCACATTGGCGATCGCCCGGCCCTTCACAATCAATTGAGAAGTCATGTCTCCTTGTGGCTTGAGCAAAATCGGATTCATTTCTACCCAAGGTGCTACGCCCGCGGCCCAAGCTTGCACTGCTTGAGCATAGCCAATCTCTCCGCCGGCCGCTGTGACATAGGAATTCAGTGCCATATTCTGACCTTTAAACGGAGTTACCCGCCAGCCGCGCCGAGCAAAGATTCGACACAACGCTGCAACCAGTAAAGATTTTCCTGCGTGAGAGGTTGTTCCCACGACCATAATTGCTTTCATAATATTAAAAGAGAAGGAAGAAGGAAGAGGGAAGAGCCAAGAGCGAAGAAGGAAGAGGGAAGAGGGAAGAGGGAAGAAGTAAAAAGTAAGAAGTAAAAAGTAAAAAGTAAGAAGTAAGAAGGCAGAAGGCAGAATCAAAAAAAATTCTGATTTCTACCTTTTGCTTTTAGCCTCAAGATGAGGGCTTATCTTCGTCGGATAGATTTTCAGACTTGGATTCATCGGCCGCTTGAGCAGCTTATACTAGCTCCGAAGGGGGGGGATTCGGGCGAATCAATTCCGGTTGTTCTCCCTCAGAAGATGGTGTTTTATCTGTGGAAGGGGGGGGATTCGGGCGAATCAATTCCGGTTGTTCTCCCTCAGAAGATGGTGTTTTATCTGTGGATTCGATCGAGATAACTGATACTGAAACCGTTTCCACCTGCACGCTCAACCCAGGTTCTCCCGGTACTTCTATCTCTACAGGCGCTGCCATTTCCACCACAGTCATTTCCAGAGATACAGCAGGGGCTTCTGCTTCCGGTACGCCGGCTGCTGCTGCTTCCGGTTCACCAACAGCAGCCAGCGGTGTCTGAATTTCAGCGGACGATCGATCTTTGATCGGAGTTTCCGCTATTTTGTCAGAACTCGCGATGTCTGCCGCCATCAACTCGGCCATTGCTTCAACATCGGTGGGAAACGGCACTCCTTGGCTTGTTTCAACAGCAGTGTTGCTGCTTTCGGCTGCAACTTCCGCAGCCGCCTCGGCTAATTCGGATTCGAGAATTTGGTCGATACCCGGTGCAGGAGTTGCCGTTATTTTAGATTCAGGTGCGATCGATTCTGGAGTCACTGAAGGTTTTGGCGTCTGCGGAGTTGCATCAGACTTGTTTTTACCCGCACCGAGTCCCAACATACCGCCGAGACTATTTTTGATATTGTCGAACAGACTTCCGAAACCGCCGGATTTTTTAGCTGGTTTAGGAGGACTAGGAGGAGTTGGGGCCGCCGCTGCTGCCGCTGCCGCCTGCGACTCTTTAACGGCTGTCCTCCATTCTGTTTCCTCGTCAAAATCATCGGCTTCTGGCTGCTGTGGAAGCTCTGGCTGAGCCTCTGCTGGCTCCACAATTGGTCCAACGGCTATTTCTGAAATTTCTAGAGGTAGAGGTAGAGGAGTGAAACTGCTGGCTAATTCTGCTGGGGTTGGTGAAGTCTCAGCAGCAGGAGTTTCGACTGAAAACACTGGTATTTCTGCAATTGCAGGTGGTTTCGAGTCGGAAATTTTCAAGTTAGGGGCGATCGCACTTTCGGCCGTCGCCTCGATCGAACTTTCGGCAATACTTTCAGCTATGGGGGGAATCGCCGCCTGTTCCTCTAGCTTTACCTCACCCTTATCCAGAGTGGGTGCTGGAACCACATCAGTTTTCGGTTTGGGCGATCGGACAAACTTAGGTTTTTTCGCTGCGGGTTCTTTTTTCTTGGCAAACAAGCCAGCAAACGGCACGCCTGCTGCAGCCAAATTCGCCGACTGAGGAATCGGCGTTTGCTCAGCAACGGGCGTCACCTGCCGGCGCAAAGTCAGAGTTTCCCAGGCAAACCAGCCCAACATCGCCACGCCCGCCATTTGACCAAGCAGGAGAGCACCAGTAATTCGTCCCGCACAAGCCCATAAAATTAACGCATAAAAAAGCCCTACCCCGCTCCACGTAAAATCACTTTTGCGGTGCACTTCTGGAAAAAAGAAGGCCGCCATGTAAATACTGAAGCTGCCTAGACCGACCGCCAACGCCAGAATGTATGCAAGCATATTGTCGGTACCTCCGCTGTGTCAAATAACTTCTACGCGCTAATTCTACCTTTGAGAGAGACTCAACGGCTTCTTTCTCAAGGACAATTCTCGATTTGGGGGCAAGTTCGGCAACGCGCCGTGTATAGGATTTAACACATTCACCGGATCTTGACGGTAGAAGTGCGAGGCAAGATTTTCCACTCTCCCCCACTTTCCTACTCCCCATTACCCCTTATCCCCATCACCCCCTATCCCCATCACCCCCTTCTCCGTGGTGATAGATGTCACTTAAACTATGCCCGTGCGATCGCACCAAGCGACTGAGGATGTTTATATCTTGTAGGTGTAAGAGGAATTATGCCCTAGGGCGTATGTATTGGAGACACTGCCATGTTAGAAAAACTATTATTAGCTGCCGGCTTAACCTTATCGCTTCACATATTTCCCGGACTCAGCACTTCCGCGCCGTTACCGAAAAATTTGGTATTGCGATCGAGCGATCGCCCGGCTCAAACCCAGAAACTTCCGATCGTTGCAGTACCTGCAGCCCTCCAGTCGAACGTCCAATCGTAATGATACGTGCAAGATACTTGCAAGTGCGATCGGACTTAGGCAGAGCCTCTATAATATTTGTTTCGAGTTCTTCTCTTTTCTATGTGAGTGTTCACAACTCATCAGTTTGTAGTCAGGGCTTTAGTCCTCATTAATATCACCTAATAAGGACTAAAGCCCTTACTACAAACCGTAGGCCAATAATTAGTAGTAGATAGAACATTAATTCCCATAATATACTAAACAAATCTCAACATCAGGCTGTCTTATAGAGACATTCAAACCTTAAAAAACTTGGGAAACCTTGAGTAAAAGTTCAAAATAGATATATTATGATGTCAGATTGAGATCAAAGCTAATAAGCACATTGACTATTAAATCAAGGAAAGTAAAAATGGGACTTAGTGATATTCTCTTGAATGAAAACCACAGAGAAACTTTTGTGGATGACTGTGTGAAGTTGATAGACCAACAAGTTGCGGCAGCGCCAGGATTGGGTGGTATGGCTCTTAAAGCTGCCTACTCTACTGTCAAGGGGATACGGGCTGACTATTGCGCCCAAGTCGTCGATCAACTTCTGCCAGAAATCTCGATCGCACTCGATCCGATGTGGGCTGAAGGGGTAAACAATGGCAACCCAGTAGAATATCTAGCCCAAAGAAAAGCTGAAGTAGCAGACGAATTGCTCCAGATCAGCGACAAAAGAGTCGAGAACAGCACAAGATCGATGGTTAAAGGCGCCTATGCCAAACTCCGCCCCTCAGCCAAGAATTACGTGGAAAAGGGAGTACCGGATTTAGCCGAAATTATTAATAAACATAGTGCGGCCGGATAAGTGAGCAACGGCTAAAAAACAGAAGACCCAGATACCCGGCTTCTTCCAGAAATCGGGTATCTAAAAGCAGACTTATTCGTAAGTTTGTAGTTAGGAAGGAGAGTCCTAATTTTATGCTGATCCATTGCCAATTACCCACTGATTTGCAGCCAATATTTTCAACATCGCCTGTCCGGTAATTCCCAACCCCAAAAACATCACAAACATCGCACTAATCGCAGGCAGAAATTTGACTGCTGTTATCTGTTTGGGCAGTTTATCAAAATTCCGTTTGGCATAAACTAAGATTAATCCGATCGCACTCAGCACTAAAGCCAATCCCAAACTAAACGCTATCACTAACGTCATTCCCAAACCAACATTGCCCAAAGCCGACGCGCTCAACAGCATCACCAAAGCGGAAGGACAAGGCAACAAACCGCCGGAGATTCCCAATGCTAATAAGCTTTTCCAAGTAATGGGAGAACCGTCAGTACCCGGCGGCAAATGCGAGTGAAGGCGGCCGTCTCCGTGATCGTGGTAGTGGTGAGATATATCTGGTTTTACAGGTTTAAATTCTCTCTCCCAACTTCCTCTATTCAAAAGATTCACTGGTTCTTCACATTCCGCAGTAAGGACTTTAGTCCTTAGAAACCAGTTTTTATTAAAAACTTTACTTTTGATTTTTTTGATAACTTCAGTCCTCACTAGCAACCTCGTCTTAATTTTTGATAATAATAAGTTAAGCCCGATCGAGGCTACTAATAAACCAGAGATTAAACTCAGCCAAGGATCTAATTTTTCTGGATCAATTAAGTGAGAAGCAAACAAAGTAATTCCGCCCACAGCAAACACGCCCGCAGTGTGAGTAATTGTAGTCGTCGCTGCTAGAAATAAAGCGTGTAGGGGAGTGGCCCGCGAACCCACTAAATAAGCGCCGACTATGGTTTTTCCGTGTCCGGGCGACATCGCGTGCACGCATCCCCAAGCAAATGCTCCCGCTATTGCTAGCAGCAAACTCCAACCTGAATCCCAGATTGATTCATTTCCCGCTAACAAAAAGTCGCGGTTTTGCGGCGTAAACACAAAGCTTTTTACAGCACCGGCTTGCACAATCGTAGCTTGACAGCTAGCTGTCGGAACTTTGGGCAAAAACAGATTGTAATTAATCCGCAATTTCTCTGGTTTGGAGATGGAAATTGAGTCAGGTAAACCAGGGGTTTTATCTTGAGAAGGTGCGGGCCAGGTGTAGTCTAAAATTAAGGTGCTGTGGGTATTGGGCTGCTGGATAACACTGGCGCTTTTAGCTGCTATTTCTAGCGGTTTTACTGCTACGGAGCCGGGAATGTTGCTGCTGTTGGTGAGGCGAATTTGTTGGCTAAAAAACTTTTCTAGCTGTGTTTGGTGGTTGCGAACTTCAGCAGGTTGTAGCTGGCTGTCTCGATTGTCGTCGGCGAAGTTTGTTAAGCCGGTTGGGAAAGTTAATGTTATTTGGGTTTGCAAATTGTTGACTACTATTTCTGCTACGGATAAGTCTGCCCAGTGCGAGTAAACGGGTCTGGTTGAGGTTGTTAGTAAGAATGAAAGTGTTAGGGAAAATAGGAGAAATAATTGTGAAAGTCGGTTCAGTTTGTACTGCATAAATACTTGTTTTTTTAGTGATTTTCGGATGAGTTATTTGTTTTTGTTGTGATTTGTTCGGCGCGCGATCTTTTCGTGAGTCCCACAGTCCGCCGGGGATTGAAATCCCCGTCTCATAGCGAAAGTCGGTTGAAACCGACTAAAAGATTTTCTAGTTTTTAGTGAAATATTTTAGTCCTATGCAAGAGGAATTAAGCTTTTAGGCAGGGGTTGAAACCCCTGGTGGGCTGGGGGAGTTGCAGCTATTAGCTAATCTCAAAATTCATAACTTCCCAAACCCAATGCTTGGCGAGATCGAACGTCAAAACTCGGGTCAATTTCCTTGGACTTTTGAAAATAAGTGCGAGATTCAGCATCCTTACCTAAAGTCCGGGCGATCGCACCAGCCCGGTAAAACATCCCCGCATCCCGAATCCCCGATCGCACTATTTCCGCCATCACTTGATCGGCCTTTTGCCATTCCCCAGCGGCGGAAAGCGCCCAGGCTAAAGTATCCAGCGTCACCGCATCCCGCCGAATTTTCACCTCCTCCTGCATTAACGCCAGCGCTTCCGCGACATCCTGCGCTCGACCTTTTTCCAGCAGCAAACTTGCCAAATCGCGCCGGTGGCCAAAACCGCCAGATCCAGAAACCTGTTCCTGTCGCAGCCCCGCTTCTGCTTTGTCGCGAAGTCGCCGGGATTCGATCGCATCTCCCTGCAAATCCTTCACCCTCGCCATACCGCGATCGACAATGCGATCGAACACAGTCTCAACCCCGCCAGAATACGCATAAACCTTGCTGTAATAGCCTTCCGCCTCCCGATAATTGCCCTGCCGCGTCTCCAAATCCGCCAAATAAATCAGCGCCAGCGGGTATCGCGGCACCAACCGCAGCGCCTCCAAAAACAGCGCTTTGGCCTGCACAAACTGCCCGCGACGCGCGTAAAATCTACCCAAGAGCGATCGGGCCCGCGCCGAACCCGCAACCTCTCCCGGTTCCTCCGCCGCCATTGCTTGCTGGTAATCCTGCAAAACCTCAGCATCTCGGCCCTGAGACTCTCTCACTAAAGCTCTCAAAGTGAGAGAACCCAAGTTGGGAATCCGGTTAACTAAGGCTTCTGCGGCTGCATTTGCCTCGCTCACTTTACCCATCGCTAAGTGAGATGTAACTGAAAGGGCGATCGCATCTTCATTGTCAAAACCCGCCTGTTTAGCCAAGCGCAAAGCAGTAGCAAAATCGTGTCTAGCCTCGGCAATTCGAGCTAAAACTAACAGCGCACCTTGGTTGTCAAAAGGCAAATCGGCGATCGACCTTTGAGCCGCTTGTTCCGCCAATAAAAACCAACCGCCCTCCCCTGTTGCGCGACCCATTTTTAAATAAGCTCCCGCCAGTGCCGCGCGGTTCAAACCGCTGCGGGAATCAACGGCCAATCGCTGCTGGTAAAACGCAATCTCTTGCTGAACTGTTTCCTTTTGATTGGGATTATTTCTCAAACTTTCCGAGAAATGATATCGGTAATTACCATCGAGATTTTCGGGACTTTGGTTAGAAAATTTATCTGAAATAAAACGCCAATTAGGAGGTAAATTTACTACTGCCATCCCTACTAAAGGAACCGCTATCAGCAGCCACCACCATAAAATATCCGATTTTCTTTCATCTTTAGTTTTAGTTTTCATACATCCGTGTTAATCAGCGTTCATCTGCGGTTAAAAAAAGTATTTTTGATATGTCATTAGCCAATAAGCCATGACTAATGACTAATGACTAATGACTAATAACTAATGACTAATTAGGCAAAGCCAGATAAGGAAAACTCGGTTCTAAAGGTTTGTGTCCCTGAGCCGGATTTCCCGGAGTTCCGTTATATGAAACGTTATCGCCAACCGGAGATCCCACCAAAGCTCCCAGAGTGATATCAATAACGTCGTCCATCAGCATACGACCTCCGATCAAGCTTCCTTGAGCATTTGTAGCGCTAGCGTAGCCGCTGGTTTTTGTGGTATCGATCCGCATGACATCGGGTAGGAAAGCTCCGGCGATCGCATTTGGATCGACATTATCCCGACCGTCCAAAAGATCCACAGCATTCAGAGTAGCAACAGCTTCCTGCCGCACCGGAGCAGCAGCAGCGCTCAAATCCAATCTCGGAGGAATATTATTAAATGCCTCCAGATAAGCGGGAGAAACTATCAAACCTTCATTAATTGCAGGTCTGGCCAAACGCTCGAATTGTTTGAAACCGCCAGCTCCGTCTCTGATGGAAACAGTTGACCAAACATCAAAAGTATTCGCCCCACTTCCTGCTTGCAAGAATGCTTTGGGAACGCGGACAGCAATTGTATTGACGTTGTAACCTTTAGTAAAGTCGATCGCTTGATTCGGTTGTTTAAAAGCAGTGCGCGGCCCCGTTCCCAAAGCTGCCGCGCGAACTCGGAAAAATTGTTCGACATCAAAGAAAAACGGGTCTTCGCGCAACCCGGCAAATACAGTCAAGTTAGAACCGCCCACAGGTACTGTATTCACAACAGCATTAGAATTCAGCGGAGTTGTGGCAATTAGCCCGCCGTTAACTGTAGTCTTAGCAACAGTCTCCGAGCCGCCGCGCACAACAGTTACAGCTACCGCTTGCATACCTTGATTGTTAGGCGGACTGAAGGCAAACCGCAAGATAATATCCGAACGTCCAGTAGGTGTAGAATTCACGTCCCCTACCTGGGTGATGTGAAATTGGTAGAGCGCTGTAGTGCTGAAATAATATTGAAAGCGGGCTACAGATCGGGGATTTGAATTCATGGTAAATACTAAATCCCCCTCCGCAGCACCGGAGTTTTGGTCTTTTTCGCGATATACGTACAGGTCAGTTAAATTTACAGCGCGACCTTTGATATCTACTTCCCCGTCGTCGTGGTCGGAAGCAACAATTATCCCTGGAGTTAATAGAGCAATTAGAGCTACTTCAATAGCTAGTATGGTTCGGCGAATTTTTTTTGTGAGCTTCACAGTTAGCACCTTTATTTCAATGAAATTTTTGCACAAATCAATGGTAAATAACCCGCAGTCGCGGGTTTTACTTTTGTAGCAGCAGGTTGAAATCTGTCAACCTGTGGGGCTTTTGCGCTGTTGCTGAGCCTTCTCCTATTGGTGGTATACGAAGGTTTGGCAATTTTGGATCTGTGCTGCCAGATTAATTGGTGTAAAAAAGTGCGTTATTGAGCATTAGCTCGTTCCCGGACTATGCTTGGGAATGCCTCCTCGGAGACAGAGCCTCCCTCGATTTAGTGGAACCAGAGCATCGCTTATATGAGTTTCCAGGCTCTTCTTGGGAGCTAGCGAACTGAGCTTAGGAACGAGTTAATGGCGCGGTTTTGACTGTTCAGGCTCCGGGCATTTATTCGTTGTGCATAAAGCGGATTGCTAAGTGTCAAAAAAATTACTAATCAGGTGGTAAAATGCAAGATGATTTGGGATTTTTACTATTCAAATCACGACAAAATTAGCCTGAAAAGGCATACTCCAGCTTGTACCCCCAACTTCAAACTTACAATTATGTTCTGTAGTGATATACGCCGAATTGTTAATTTTGGATCTGTGCCGTCAAAACAAAAATTTTGGGTACACTGAAATGACAGGCCAGAAGTCAAGCGATGAATCGCTGCTTTTAGTGCAGATTGCCCGGAAAGACCAAACGGCATTAGCTAAACTTTACGATCGCTACGGTCGTCCCAGTTATGCTCTCGCTTACAAAATTCTGGGTTCGGTAGAAGAAGCTGAAGAAGTGGTAATCGATGTTTTTTCCCAAATTTGGCAAAAAGCAGCAACTTACGATCCTTCTCGCAGTCGAGCAGATACCTGGTTGTTCATGCTTACCCGCAGCCGTTCCCTCGATCGGCTCCGATCGATCCAGCGAACAGTCCGGGCTGCTGAAGCTTGTCTGGAAGATGCGAAGGTACCCATCTCTAGCATTGCAGAACCGATGGAAGATGCAATGTTTAAAGAACGCAGCGAACAAGTCAAAGCAGCCTTAGAAAAACTGCCAAAGGAACAGCAAGAGGCGATCGAACTCGCCTACTACCAAGGGCTGACTTGCGCGGCGATCGCGGCTAAAACTGGTATCCCGACAGGTACAATCAAAACCAGAATTCGGTTGGGTATTTCCAAATTGCGTCAAGCTTTGAGCGAACAATTTTAGATGGTCAAAAAACAAAATTTAAGTTGTTTAACATCAATCTAAAATTATGGCATCTCCAATCATCCATCTTGAGTGCGAGGGTAGCAGACAATCTCAAATTTAAAATCAACTTAGGCGGAATTACAATTATTGGCGAAAAAGAGATGGAAATGATGCCAGACGAGGAATATAACATCCTTGCAGCCCTTCAAGCTCTCGATATCCTCGACGAGTCAGAACGCGGCGCATTTGCAGAGAAATTGAAAGAATCCGCAGAACTTACAAGTGAATTAGCGGCTTTTGAATCAACAATTGCCGCGATCGCCTACACAGCCCCCCCAGTTCCCGTCGCACCCGACCTCAAAAACCGCCTGTTCCAGCGCCTAGCCGAACTGCAGCCAACCCCGGCAGAATCAGTCAATTTAAAGCCCATTGTTACCTCCCCAACGGAGAACAATGCTCCATCTTTAATCGTGCGATCGAACGATGTCCAATGGAAATCTTATGGAGTTCCGGGAGTCTCGTTCGGCAAGCTTTACATTGACAAAAAAAAGCGCGAAATTACCTGCTTGATGCGACTAGAACCGGGAGTAACATTTCCCCTGCACCGACACGCTGCCTCCGAGGAAGTGTTTGTATTAGAAGGAGACTTAATTGTAGAAGGGGAAATTTGCCATCCAGGCGACTACATTCGATCGGTTCCCGGTTCCCAACATTCCTCCCTCACACAAGGGGGATGTTTGCTGTTAATGAAAACTTCCCTAGACAACGAAATGCTCGTCTGATATTATGTTTGTTGAATTGCCGACAGCTTGGAGGGCAGGTTTATGTAGCTTTTTAGTGACAATTACAGATTGTTGGTGAAACCCGCCACTACAATTATTTGGGTAAATTTACCGGATGCGATGTGACCCAACAACACCCAAATTCATCCGGGTTGCTCTGCGGTTAAAAATCCTAAATATATCACGTAATTCCAATGCTAAAATACTTGCGTTTAACTGCTGTTTTGTCCGCCCTTATTATACAAAATTTCCCCAGCGCCAAAAGCGCGATCGCCCAAGAACGCGCAGGATGTTTTCTTGTCAATTCAGTGGGAGAAGTAATTAACTTAAATTTGTTGTGTTCGCCTCAAGAATCAGACATTAAGCTGACAGGAAACGATGGGAAATTTCTCGAAGACTACAAACGCTTAGCAAAAAGCTACTCTCCCGAAGCAACGGAAAATTTACTGCAAGCAATCCAAAGGGCCCCTGGTCAAAAAATTGCGGCAGCTAAAAGAATGTGTGCGGAAGCAAAATCGGGAGTTTCTCTGCCGGAAGTTAAATTAAGAGCGATCGGGCAAGCTGTCAGTATCGAAAATCCCACTGTCAAAGAAAGTTTTCTTGCGGATGCCGATATTATTACCACTCTTGCCGCCAACCATTATTGCCCGGAATTAGCCAGTAAGTAATATCATGAAATTTGTAGGGAGACGGTAAGACAGCATCTCAGTTTTGATTTTACAGGAGTGCAAGGGGGACGTTCGCACTCCTAAAAAACCCTTTTTACAAAACTGAGATTCTCCCTCGGTAATACGGCATCTTTACTTGTAGTTAAAATATGAATTGTCATTTTGTCGGGCAACGATCTCTGAAATTACCAGACATGAGATGAAACATTTAAAATCAAGTTCCGCCGACTTGCGGGATTTATTCAAAGACAGCATTACAGTTAAATACCTCGCGGAACCTCTGAAAGCTGTCCCCGCTTGCGAAGACGCAGCCAAATTGCGATCGTGGATGGAAGCCCGCGATTTTGACGTGCTCGGTATCGAAGAAAATGGCACGGTTTGTGGCTATGTAGAACGATCGCACTTAATGACAGGCAAGTGCAGCGACTACCAGCAAATTTTTCACCCCTCACAATTAATCGCCGCTTCGACTCCTTTGATGGAATTGCTGCCCCTGCTGCGAGAAAAACCGAGATTATTTGTATTGGAAAGCAACAGGATCAACGGGATCGTTACCTGCGGCGATTTGCAAAAAGCACCGGTGCGGATGCTGCTGTTTGGATTGGTGACGCTTTTGGAAATGAATTTATTGCGGATCGTGCGGATTTACTTTCCCCAAGATTCTTGGCAGAAATTGCTTAAGGGCGATCGCATCTTAGCTGCAAAACACCTGTGGGAATTGGGGCGATCGCGAAATGAAGCAATTGACTTAATCGATTACCTGCAATTCTGCGACAAGCGAGATTTAATCCTGACTTCTGCTGAAATAGTCGATCGGCTGGGGCTCAAATCCAAACGCTACGGAGAGCGTTTTTTAAAGTCAGCAGAAGCATTGAGAAACAAATTAGCTCACGCTCAAGATTTAATTAACGGTTCTTCTTGGCCGGAAGTAATTTTTTTAGCCCAGGAAATAGAAGAGCTTTTGCAGCGTTGCGAAGAAATTGAAATGCCCGCACCTACTGAAGTAGAGAGCATTTAATCCTAGTCTCTTAGAGAGAGTTTTGGTTTGTTGAGTCCCCATTTCAATCGCCTATTTTGATAGAGGAAGGTGCGCCGAAGCGCACCCTAAATTTAGTTCTTAATTTTTAGTTTCCTGTTAGTATACTGAGGAACCCAGCCTTGAGCAGTGGTGTAATACTGCAAGGCTTTCAAGTACAGCAACGGAGTGAGATAAAACCAATGTTCGGTATTGGCCGGCACTTTAATGTATTCTTCAGCTTGCAGCATTAATTGTACCTGAGAGCCGTTAGAATACACAAACCCAAAAACACATTCCCCAGCTAAAATGTGAAGAACTTCTGCATCTGTGTGGGTGTGAGTGCGATCGCTTTGAGTCATCAGCGCGTAAATCTGCTGCGAACCTGGATGCAGCACTTTTAAGTCGCACCACTTATATCCGCTGGCGCGCTTAAACTGTTCAAACTCGCTATTAAATGCTGCGAGAATCTGCTGTTTTTCTGTAACATTGAGAATGTCTTGAACTAGCAGTTCTTTAAACGCCGGATTTTCGTTTGTGGGCAGGGAATCGATCTCAATATTTAAAAGTGCCAGTTGACTCGCAATCGCCCGGATATCCGTATATGTTCTACCGTCTTCTAGTTGCAGAACAGCCATATTACCACCTAATGTTTTGAGCTTTGAGGGAAATTTAGTTTCCATTTTTAAGCTGCTGTTTTAAGCTTTCGTCAAAAACTAAACTCCTGCTTTTTTTCAATAATAGCCGATCGCTAAAATCCTATATCTACCTTCATAACCATCAAAGAATTACCACACATGAGATGATTGGTTGAGTTATTTAAGTTTTATTTCTAATTCTCAGAGTCGGGCTGGGAATGCAGATCCATAGGCTGTGGCTATTTTTTAGGGTGCGATGTTTATTAAACGGGCGATCGGCAGAACACCGCCTACAGCATGAAAAGACAGAAACACAGGCTCAATATATAAAATTCCCGTCAGATTAGTTTACAATAGAAGACTAAAGCTCAAAATTACGGCGCAGCCTAATTGCTGCTACTTTTATGTCTCTACCTATAGTTGCTATTATTGGACGCCCCAATGTAGGCAAATCGACGATCGTCAACCGTTTAGCCAACACCCAAGACGCGATCGTCCACGACGAACCAGGAATCACGCGCGATCGCACTTACAGACCAGCATACTGGGGCGATCGGGAATATCAAGTCGTAGACACCGGCGGGCTAGTATTCGACGACGAGACAGAATTTCTGCCTTTAATTCGCGAACAAGCAATGGCGGCCCTCGCAGAAGCCAGCGCAGCCATTTTCGTAGTAGACGGACAAACCGGACTCACTGGCGGCGACGAATCGATCGCATCTTGGCTGAGACTGCAAAAAGTCCCCGTCATTCTCGCCGTCAACAAGTGCGAATCGGAAAATACAGGACTCACCCAAGCAGCCGACTTTTGGCAATTGGGACTCGGAGAACCTTACCCAATTTCCGGAATTCACGGCAACGGCACCGGCGAATTGCTTGACAAATTAATTACTTACCTTCCCACAGAAGTATTACCAGAAGTTGAAGAAATTAAAGTAGCAATTATCGGTCGTCCCAACGTCGGCAAATCGAGTTTGTTAAACGCATTTCTCGGAGAAAACCGCGCCATAGTCAGCCCGATTTCCGGCACAACCCGCGACGCGATCGACACCTTAGTAGAACGCAACGGTCAAACCTACCGCCTGATTGACACCGCCGGAATCCGCAAAAAGAAAAACGTCGAATACGGTGCAGAATTTTTCGGGATCAACCGCGCATTCAAAGCCATCCGCCGCGCCAATGTCATACTATTAGTAATTGACGCAATAGACGGCGTTACCGATCAAGACCAAAAATTAGCCGATCGCATCAGCCAAGAAGGTCGCGCCTGCATCATAGTCGTCAACAAATGGGACGCCATAGAAAAGGACAACGACACCATCTACGAGTACGAAAGAGAAGTAAGAACCAGACTTTATTTCCTCGACTGGGCAGAAATGATTTTTGTTAGCGCCATGAGTGGACAGCGAGTTGAAAAAATCATTGAATTAGTAGACAAAGCCTCCGACGAACACAAACGCCGCGTCACTACCGCAGTCATTAACGAAGTCATAGAAGAAGCCACAAGCTGGCACTCAGCCCCAGTTACCCGCCAAGGAAAACAAGGCAAAATCTATTACGGTACTCAAGTGCGATCGCAGCCACCGACAATTGCGCTGTTTGTCAACGATCCCAAGCGCTTCACAGAAAATTACCGCCGCTACATGGAAAGCCAATTCCGCAAACACCTCGGCTTTACTGGTACACCAATGCGGCTACTTTGGAGAGGCAAAAAAGTTCGTGCCACCGAAATGAGCACAACAAACAGAGCACTGCGCGTGAAGTAATTCTCGACTCTAGATTAAAGAAAAAACGCAGTTTAATGATATAAGCAAATTGCGTTTTTTTCTTTTCTCTTCCTTCTTTGTCTTCCTACCCTTCGGGAACGGCTTCGCCGAACGCGTCCTTAGCGTCTTCGCGGTTCAATAAATTAGAACTCTTGTAGAAGTCCTTTTTTGATACAGAAACCGCAGATGTAAGGCAGATAAACACAGACAAACGCAGATAATTTCCAGATAATTTTGGAATGAATGCAAGAGGTCTATTGATATTATTAAAAATCTCAAATCGACAAGATGGATTTACTTCGCTCGCTTCCCATAGGACTCTACCTAGAACAACCCGTAACCTGGCTTCACCGGCTAGACTCCCGCGTAAAACTCGCCTGGTTGATGACATTTCTGATTGCGCCAATACTCGCCAATCCCATCTGGCGGTTGATGCTAGTAGGAATGTTAATCGTACTGACATTAACAGCAGCAATTCCCTTGCGCGTGTGGAAACAGCAAATGGGAATGCTGCTGCTATTCTGCCTATTAGTATTTTGCCTCAGCGCGATCGCCCCCGACGGACTCCCCTCAGAACACCAGCCCCGCATCCCCGCCGACGAATTAACCTTTTCCCAACAGCCCGCAACTCTTCCACCCCGTCAAGAGCCCAAACCCTGGTACAAACCTTTTAACTTAGGCTCAAACTCCCCCATCCCCAATCCCAAAGCCCAAAGCCCAACTCAACTCCCCCAACCCACAAACTACCGTTACGTTTTATTCAAACAAGGCCCGATTAAAATCACCCGCAAATCCCTAGATTTAGCTATCAACGTCAGCACCCTATTTTTCACAGTAATTTACAGCACCAACCTCTACCTCCTTACCACAGCCAGCGAAGAAATCACCGGGGCGATTGAAAACTTAATGCAGCCTCTGCGCCGCTTGAACTGGCCTGTTACCGAAATAGCCTTAACATTAACTTTATCTTTGCGATTCATTCCCCTAGTATTGGAAGAAATACAAAATTTAGTGCGATCGGTCAGAACCCGAGCGATAAACTGGAAAAAACTCGGATTTCGCAGCGCCGCTCAAGTGTGGTTGATGATAGCCGAGCGGCTGTTAGAAAACTTGCTCCTGCGAGCTGAACAAATTGCCAGCGCCATGAAAGTTCGCGGCTTCACCAGTCCCGATCGACACCGTGTAGAATGGCACCAGTTGCAATTGAAAATCCGAGACTGGATCGCCCTCGGATGCTTGATCGTCCTCTGGAGTGCCCGCTTGGTTTGGGGTTGGGACAGTTAAGATTTTAGATTTTAGATTTTAGATTTTAGATTGAAGAATTTTGAAGAATTGGGAATGACTGATGAAGCTCGTCGTGTGGAGCACGGGCCTACATTTGAGTAAGTTTTGTCTGGTGCGCGATAGTCCTGCTAAAGTAATGGAGACAAATATTTAGAGAACCAAGACCTTGAACATCTATCTTGGGACAGATATCGTATATGTTCCGCGCATACAAGCCGCATTAGACCGGTTTGGCGATCGCTTCCTCGAAAAAGTTTACACACCCGCCGAACAAAGGGATTGCGGGCAACTAAATTCTCAACACAGCAGCATTAAAGGTAAAATGAATCGAGTTTCCTGCAACCAACTAGCGGGGCGCTGGGCGGCAAAAGAAGCCGTTGTCAAAGCTCTAGGCACGGGATGGCGGGGAATACGGTATGCAGATGTGGAAATTCGGCGCTCCCAAAACGGTGCTCCAAATGTGCAACTGCACGGAACCGCGGCAGCACAAGCCTCTGCTTGGGGAAATTGCCAGTGGCAATTAAGCCTCAGCCACGACGGAGACTATTGCACGGCTACGGCGATCGCCCTTTGTAGCCCGCCGTCAAACAACGCCGTCGGGCGATCGAGCGAAACTAAAATCTAAAATCTAAATCTTTAATCTAAAATTGATCGATTGTGAGCGTGAATGACTACCGAAACTTACCTGAATCATCCAAACTTTGGGCTCCTCTTCAGGGTATCCCAGGTTGAAGACAGCCAAGAATTATTTACCACCCTATACGCCCAGCGCCTGTTTTTTTTGGTGACAAACGGCCCGGGCGGGCTGAGATTTGAACCAATCAGCCGCTCCGACGCTCGCCTCATGGTCGAAATTCGCCTGCGAACCCTGCGTCGCAGCGGTCAATATAACGAGTACGACCAATTGCAAACCATTCACCAGCGCACATTTCAATAGCGAAAATCAGTAACTTGGTAATTGGTAACTGTCTTTATTTTCCTTCCCTCCAGTTCCCAGCATTGAGTAACCATGACCATAGCCTCTCGAATTCACAGCATTCGCCAACACTTGCCCGAATCAGTGCGGTTAATTGCCGTTACCAAACAGGTACCGACTGATGCTATCCGCGAAGCATACGACGCCGGTATCCGGGATTTTGGCGAAAGTAAGGTTCAAGAGACAGCCGAAAAACAAAGCCAACTGCAAGATTTACCGGATATCAACTGGCACTTGATCGGCCACTTGCAAGCCAACAAAGCCGCCAAGGCCCTAGAGCATTTCCAGTGGATTCACTCTCTCGACAATTTAAAACTCGCTCAGCGACTTTCGCGCTTGGCGGGCGAACAGTCCTGCTCTCCCCAAGTCTGCCTGCAAGTCAAAATGTTGCCCGACCCGGACAAATACGGCTGGAGCGTTCCAGAACTGCTTGCCGACCTTCCAGAACTCAACAAATGTCAGCATATCAAAATTCAAGGTTTGATGACAATACCCCCACTGGGATTAAATGACTCGCAAATCCTAGAATTATTTAACAGCACCCGCGAACTTGCTGACAAAATCCAGCAGCAAAACTTGCCTTCCATTCAAATGCAGCAGCTCTCGATGGGGATGTCGGGAGATTATCATTTGGCAATTCAAGCAGGTGCTACTATGGTACGGCTAGGACAAACCTTATTTGGCTCTAGGAGGGGATAAATAATTGAAATCTTCTGATAAAGACAATTTGGGTTAAATATAGAATAGTCAGCCACCCGCGACTAACGCGCAACGCGAGTATAGTCGGGGCAGCAAAGTCGTGAAGGAGAGTGAATCATGAATATTTTTTCTAAACTGCGAGATTTTGTAGGCATCAACAATGAGCCTGAGTACGATGACGTGTACGACGAAACGGAAGGGGAGCGCTATCAGAACTTCTACCAAGCGCCTGAACCGAACCCCGCTGCCGTCGCAGCAGCCGAAGAAGAACGTCGTCAAAATCGTAGAATGCGAGAGCGCTCAGTAGTAGGATCGACAGGTATGGATGTCGTTGCACCAACCGGGGGAGTAGGGTCAGTAATGAATAACGTGATTGGAATGCCTGGAGCTATGAACGGGATTTCGGAAGTAGTAGTAATGGAGCCGCGCACTTTTGAAGAGATGCCGGCCGCAATTCGAGCTCTTAAAGAACGGAAGTCTGTGGTTTTGAACCTGACGGTGATGGACCCAGACCAAGCGCAAAGAGCTGTGGATTTTGTGGCGGGCGGTACTTATGCCCTTGACGGTCATCAAGAGCGAATTGGCGAAAGTATTTTCTTGTTTACGCCTAGCTGCGTGCAGGTGAGAACTCAGTCTGGTGTGGTTCACGAAGTGCCTCCTGCTCAAGGACGCCCTCGTGCTGCTGCTCCTGCACCAACAGTCTGGCCGGCAGAACAAGCTCCAATGGCTCAGTAGTAGTCAGTAGTTAGTAGTCAGTTGACAGTGGTGAGTAGTCAGTAGTCAGTAGTCAGTAGTCAATAGTTAACAACTAATAACTGTGGAATAAACACTGCGGATTAATAACATTAGCTAACAACTAAGTAACCAATGACAACTGACAACTGACAACTGACAACTGATAACTCAAAAGTGACAAGTGACAACTGACTAATGACAAACATAAAATTTGGTACGATCGGCGGCGGGGTAATGGGAGAGGCTCTCTTATCCCGCTTAATTGCACAAAAAGTTTATTTGCCTTCAGAAATATTGGTGAGCGACCCACAACTTCAACGTCGCCAATTTTTGACGGAAACCTACGGGATTGGAACAACAGCCAGCAATCTAGAAGTTGCGGCAGCTACAGAAGTGCTGTTTTTGGCGATTAAACCGCAAGTTTTTGATACGGTAGCTTTGGAGTTGGCGGTGGCGGCCGATCGCAAACAGGGAAATAATGGAGAAACGGCTAATTCCGAGCCAGAAGCGGTGGTAGTGTCGATTTTGGCAGGAGTGCCACTGAGCAAGCTCGAACCCGCGTTCCCGGGGCGGGGAGTGCTGCGTGTGATGCCGAATACCCCGGCAACGGTAGGAGCGGGAATGAGCGCGATCGCTCCAGGAAAACTTGTTCAACCGGCTGATTTAGAATTGGTAAAGCGCATCTTTCAGGCCGTGGGAGAAGTGGTAGAAGTACCTGAGAGTATGCTGGATGCGGTGACGGGGCTTTCGGGTTCTGGGCCTGGTTATGTAGCAGTTTTGATTGAGGCCTTGACAGATGGCGGAGTTTGTGCAGGTTTGCCACGGGCGATCGCCTCTCAATTAGCTTTGCAAACTGTATTCGGTACGGCGAAGCTAATGCAAGAAACGGGAATGCACCCAGCAGAATTGAAAGATCGAGTTACAAGTCCCGGCGGCACAACTATTGCCGGAATTGCTAAATTAGAGAGTAACGGCTTTCGATCGGCCCTAATCGAAGCAGTGAAAGCAGCTTGTTTGCGTTCTCAAGAATTAGGGAAATAAGTCAGGAAGGACGCACAGAAACAATCCGAAATGAGTTCAATCGCACTTTAAACCTGCCGCTTGTGCTGTCGGATACTTGACGGGAACAAAAGCGAGGCCGAACTGCTCTTTTGGACATTCTACAATATGCACCAAATCGCTGGGAGGATTTTTCCGATCGCCATTTTCCGGCGAGTTAAACTGAATGGTTCCTGTTGCTCCCCAAGCCCTAAAATCAGGAGATGAAAGCGTTCTTTGCATTCCTTCGCGGCTGGGTTCCTGCTGCATTTCCAATGCTTTTATGAGTGCGCGCGCTGCATCGTAACCTGAAGCTATACGAGTATTTCCCTCTTCTCCCCACAGCGAGCGAGCCTGTTGAGGAAATTCTTTGTTGGGGCTGTTTAAGGGATGCCAGCCGACAGAAAGGATTAGTTTATTAAACAACCTTTGCGGTTGCCCAGATATAAATTCTAACATTTGCGGACACATCAGCATCCATGCCCCGGCAATCCAATTGCGATCTGCGTTAAGTTTTATTATCTCAAATGCGCTGTTTAAGGCTCCCCTAACATGAGGGTCTGGAACTAACACGATCGCAGTTTCTGCGTTCGCGTGGATTTCCTCGATCGCTCTTTGGGCGTTGAAGTCTGTTTCAAATAAATCGAAATCGCGAATGCAGACTATTTTTCCCCCTTGGCGGTCTCGAAAATACGTTGTGTACTCTTCCTTAAAAGATGCGCTGAATGGGCTTTCCTGATTGTATAAAATTGCTACTTGTGTTTGATTTTTTGCGAGGAGGTAGTCGGCTAAATCCCTAGCGATTAAGCTGCTCGTATATTGAGTCCGAAAGAAAAATTTTTTAGGCTCATCTGTCAGCTCTTCCGTGGCTGCACCCGGAGACATCAAAACCAGATTATTGTTATTGTAAATATCTACCGTGTACATCGTCATCTCGCTGCTAGCGTGACCGACAACTGCTAAAATCTCCGGTTGATTTACCAGTGAGATTGCTCTTTGTCTTGCCTTTCTTTCATCGTTCCCATCGTCAGCAATAATTACTTTAAGTCCTTTGCCGTTAATGGCTTGACTTGGTAAAAAACCTCGACCGGGAAAGTCCCGATCGCTAGCATGGGACAGTCCCAAATTAACTTCTGTTTGCGCTTGAGCCACTCCGCGCAGAAATTCTTTGGCCTGAGCACCAAGCAGAGCAAAACTATCCGGCTTTCTCCCACAAATGGGAATGGCTACAGCAATTGTGTAATAAGGAGCGTTGCTGACCTCCAGAAAAGCATTGTTCAGGTAAACTAAAGTTTCTGGATCTTTGCCGTATTCTTTATGCCACGATTGTTTGAATAAATTAAAAGCTTGCTCTGAATTTGAAGCTGCAAATTTTTCAACTCCTCTTTGCTTTAACCGAGGACGAGAACTGGTAAAGAGAATTCTTTCTCCGGCACTTAAATTATCTGGGAGGACTAAACGAGGGTTTGAGTCCACAGGTGTCCTGCTGTCACTGGCGATCGAATATTCCACTCCCACCTGCGTCGCAGTCTCAATCGGCGGTGAGGGCGATACCACCACCGATCGCAAATCCTGTAACACTTCAGCAGCGGATTGATAGCGATCGTTAAAGTGGTAGCGCACCATCTTATTTAAAACTTTTTCCAGCTTGTCGCTAATTTGTACCATCGGGCGATCGTGGGTTGAGTAGTGCCAGACGAGTTCCCCAGTTCTTATATGATTAAAAAAGTCTTGAATATCTAAACCTGCGATCGCTTGAATGCCTATGATTCCCACAGCATAGATATCGCTGTTAAATCTTGGTTGATTTGTCCACTGTTCGGCTGGCATATAACCGTCTGTACCGATGACGCGAGTTTGAGTTATTTGACCGCCCTGAATCGCCAAATTGCTAATACCTTTGACTGCCCCAAAGTCAATCACGGCAATTTTGCCGGAGCGGTTGCATCGGATTAAGTTTGACGGTTTAATATCGCGGTGAATAATATGTTTTTTGTGGACGCAATCTAAAACTTCTAAAATGTCCTGCAATAAATTAATAACTTCTGATTCCCTAAACTGCCTGCCTGAACCGATCTCCTTGTTCAGCGGATTTCCTGCAATATATTCTTGAATTAAGTAAAATCTTCCCTGTTCTTGAAAGTGCTCGATTAACCTGGGAATGCGCGAGCACTGCTCCAGAGATATCAGGGATTCAGCCTCTGTTTCAAATTGCACCTGTGCCCTGTGCAAAACATCGGGATCGTTCGATTGAGGAGGCCCAATTTCCTTGACGACGCACAGGGGATTTTCGGGGCGGCCTAAAGCGTCGTTAGCCGTATAGGTTCTGGCAAATCCTCCCTCACCTAATTGACCGAGAATTTGGTAGCGATCGCGCAGAATATCCCCTGGATTCAGACACATAAATTGTTCTATCCCCTCGACTCGCTGCACTCGTTGGTGTCGATATTACCACAAATATGACTTTTATGAACTCAAAGTTATGACTTTTATGAACTCAAAGTTATGAATATATGAATTGATTTTGAGAGTGGCTTATTTAATAATCTTGGCATCTGAGATTTTACGCGGAGATTTTTTATGGCTTTAAAACCCGATCCGTCTGAACAGCGGCGATTAATTGGCGACAATACATCCGAAGTCGTTACTTTGTCGATCGCAGATGCAACTAATTTTCCTTTGGGAAGTTGGATGCTCGGAGGTGACGATCTAGTCACCGGCTCAACAGCTAATGATTTGATATTTGGCAATGAAGGGGAAGATCTTATCAGCGGCGAGTTGGGCAACGATTCTTTATTCGGAGGAAAAAGTAAAGACTTTCTGTCTGGAGATGAGGGAAATGACTCTCTCAGCGGCGGTCAAGATGCAGATTTGCTTACGGGTGGTGCGGGAAACGATATTCTCTTGGGCGGTAGAGGCAATGATTTCTTAGCTAGCGGTAACGGCAATGACACTCTGGTAGGAGGTTTGGGTCGCGACATTTTACTTGCCTTGAATGAAAATAATTCAATCAAAATCGGGGGCAGCAACTTGTACGTCCTCCAAGCAGAACCCGGAGTTACAGATGTCAATAATGCCGATGCTATTGGAGGTTTCAGAGTTGGTGCCGATCGAATTGGATTGGCAGGCGGTTTGACGGCTAGCGATGTAGACTTGCAATACGTGACAAACGTGACACTCTTATATGGGTTTGATGCACCCGAAAGTATCAAACCATTTGTCCCGCCCGGTGCATTCGATCTTCAACCGATACAGAGTCAAGGCACTCTAATTAAAGTTAGGAATTCCGGTGACATAGTAGGGTTTGTGGCAAATGTAAGAGTGGCTGAGATTCAAGGGAGTATTATCTCGGTTCAGGGATTCTAAGCTGTAGGATGCCCTGCAACGCATCCTGCAAAAGCTTAAATCGAAGATTAAACAGAGAAATGGTAATCTGCAACCAGCGGTACAAAAATACTACCGATCAATCGCTAGCTGCTGTTTCCAATTTCTCCCCAATTCTCGGTTCCGTACCATTCAACAGCCGCTGAATGTTGCTCCGGTGCCGCACAATTACAAACACACCGCCCGCAATGCCAAACAATACATAAGCTAGCGGCTGATTTAAAGCAAACATCAATCCAGCCACGCTAATCGCCCCGATAATCGAACTCAAAGAGACAATTCGCGATACCGCAAATACTATCCCGAAAATTCCGAAAGTTCCCAAACCAACTGGCCAGTACAAACCGAGCAAAACTCCCAAACTCGTCGCCACAGATTTGCCGCCAGTAAACCCCAGCCAGATTGATTTGCTGTGACCCAAAACAGCAGAGAAACCCGCCAAAGTTGCCATCCAAGGAATGACAGTTGCAGTATTTTCTAAACCGGCGGCGGTTGCTAGCTGCTGGGTAAAAGTGAGAGAGTAAATGTAGCGGATTAGGACGATCGCACTTACCCCCTTCAACACATCAACCAACAAAACCCCCAACCCCGGCCATTTCCCCAAAGTCCTCAGTACGTTAGTCGCACCAGTCGAACCCGAACCAACCTCTCGAATATCAATTCCCAGCATCCATTTCCCCAAGGCGTACCCAGTAGGAATCGATCCCAGCAGATAAGCTGCTATTAACACTGCGCCATTTAAAATTATCCAGCTAGCCATTTTTTAATTTGAGATTTCGTGTACTTTTAAAATTTGCAACCTTTCCCCTAGCATAATTAGCAATTAGCAATTACTAATTAGCAATTACCAATTACCAATTACCAATTACCCAATCAAAAATCCTTAGCAGCCATCAAACTTTGCGGATCGGCAGCAAAGGCCAGCCATAACGGAAATTGCAGGATTGACAAACTAATTAAATCCTCAGTTTCATCAATGACAATTAGTGGCAATTTGCCATCTTTCACCAGTCGATCGGCTTTTTGAGCCAAAGCCTCCGCAGACTCAAACATAATAATCCCCCTTTCCGGGCCAAAATCGCTGCGAGTAATGCCCAAACAGTCCTGCAAACCCCGGCGCCACTCTCCCAGACGTTCAGGACTGTTGGCGAGCACCAAAGTCCGCACCCGTCCGCCGTAGACGCTTCTGAGTACAGAAATAATTGTGGAAGTAATCAAGATATTTTGCAAGCGCGAACCCATAGTCCGCAAAGCACCCCTTCCTCCTTGAGTGAAAAACCAGTTAGAAACTCGTTCCGCGTGGATGGGTTCAAAAGTGCGACGGAGTTGCCAAGGCGGGCCGTAGTAGTCTGGGAGAGTGCGATATTGATCCAGGGTGCGGCGAATTTGTTTGGCTTGTTCTTGAAATCCCTGTTCGGCAAATTTGGGATTTACCGGTGCTGAGGATTGAGACTCCTCCGCAGGAATTTGCTTGGGTGTCTCTTGCACTGGTGGCGTCAAATCTAAGAGTTCGGCGGTGGCGGCCAAATCCTGCAAACTGCCGACTAGATAGTCTTTGAAACCCTGGACTCGAATTGCCAAATCTTGGGAAACGCCGGCAAAAGTGGTTCGCATTTCCTTTTGAATTCGATCGCGCCGGCGTTCGAGTTTTTCTACTTCGATTTGTAGCGCTTGTTTGCGCTGATCTAGTTGAATCAAGCCGTCTTGTACCAAACGCCCGATCGATGCTTGAGCCTGGCCCAACGCTTCTATAGCATTGGCTTTGTCGGCTTCCAAGGCGGCAATTTTTTCAGTCAAAGCTTGTTCTTGCTGCTGCAATTCTTTGACTCTCTCTGCCAACTGTTCGGTAACATTTTCTGGGATGCGCGTTACCGTTTCTGCGGTTGCTGTTGGCACAGAGTCTATTGGAAGCTCAATTTGAGCGATCAGACTTTCTGATTCGCCATCGTCGGTGTTGGGCGGAATTTGGGCGATTGCGCCTGCTTCGTCCACGAATTGGGCGATTTCGGCATCTTCCTCGCCCAGCGGCGGGTCTGTTTCTGGCGGGAGTTGGGCTGGCAGTTCATTTTCGTCGAGCCACAAATCCTCTGTTTGAGATAGAAGTTGGTACTCCGTCTCATTCACGGGTAAATCGACTTCGCCGGCACCGCTTGGGGCGGCTGGTTGTGGTTGCGGTTCTTGGGTTGGAGATTCGTCTGAATTCATGGGAAATTTTGTTCGGCGTGGGGCACAGAAAAGTTAAAAATTTAAAATTAACAACTTTTTTAGTCTTGATGGGGACAGCGCTGTTCTAAGCAGGTCTGTAGCATTTTACGATCGAACAGAACCGGCAGAAAGTGAATGCTGTTAATTTCTTTGAAATAGAACAAAATCGGCACAGCGGGCCAAAATATCCGCCAATTTTGCCATTCTCGGAAAGGAAAGCGGCGGATTAAGTTGGACGATCGATAAATGTCCAAATCTGTTGGGGTGAATTGTAGCCGGAGGGTGGCGGCTTGGTACATCAGAAACAAGCCGAACACAGAAAGTGGCAAACTCACCCACTTCTGCACGAACAGCAGCGGTACGGCGGCCAGTACCAAAACTAGGGGAATCGCATAACTCGGAGCGAGTTCGATCGTACTTGTCGGCGCAGTCGAAGAGGCAGTTGTACTCACGGTTTTAAATCAAGGGTAGTAAACTAATGTTGCCAATTATTCATATTTTATCCGTTTCTTAGCTTACAAGCCTTTGAGTACGCTAGAGCCCGTCCCCTGAAACATCAGCCAAGTCATCAAAAAGTTCACAATAAAAATAGCCAGCAAAGCCGTCACCACCGCTGTGGTAGTCGATTGGCCGACGCCTTTTGCCCCGCCTGTGGTGGTCAAACCCCAGCTAGTACCGATTACAGCAATCAAACCACCGAACACAAAAGCCTTAATTGCCGCGCTGCAAATATCCCACAGACTCAGGAAATTGCGGACTGATTCTAAAAACACGCTTTGAGAGATGCCGTACATCGTCGTAGCAATCAGCAGTCCGCCGAGGATGCCGGTGACGAGACACATGATGGTTAAAATTGGCAGCATCAAGCAGCAAGCAATGACGCGGGGAATGACTAAATAGTCGATCGGGTCTGTTCTGAGCATCAGCAGGGCATCTATCTGCTCTGTTACCTGCATCGTGCCGATTTCCGCTGCAAAAGCCGAACCTACCCGTCCCGTCACGATGACGGCTGTTAAGACGGGGCCGAGCTCGCGAGTCAAAGACAAAGCCAAAACGCCACCGACGACATTGCCGGCACCGAGGTTAATAAACTCCCTCGCTACCTGAATAGTAAATACCATGCCGACAAAACCCGCAGTCAGCAAAGCAATCAGCAGAGATTCCGGGCCGACTGCTGCCATTTGGTCGATGGTGTTGCGGCGGTGAATTTTGCCCTTCAGCAAGTGCAGCATGACTTGGCCGCCCAATAAAATTGCTGCCAGCAACCGCTGACTCCACAAACTGAGGCTCGAAGATGTAGTAGGGGTCAAGGGATTTCGACTCTAGAACAACTGCAAAAAATGAAATTTATCTACAAATCTTAAACAAGTTTTTTCTATAACATTTAAGATTTCTGACAGAACCGGGCACTTAGGGCGATCGCTGCCTATCGTAGAAAAGGACAAGTTTTGTTTACTTGCACCTTTCGGCAGTTTAGCTGAATTTACTGACTCTTATGAGCATTTTCCCCAATTTTCTTCGCTCTGTACTGCTGACCAGCCTGTTGAGCTTTGTCGCCCCCATATTGTTAATCGGCGCGGGATTGACTAGCTTTTCGCTGATCGGCTTGGTGCCTGCTCTCCAAGGAGTTGGTCGTTCTGGAGAAGACCTGATTTTGCAGTTCTTAGCTACTTTCGGCAGCGGCTGTCCCCTCCAGGGTTTTTTCGTAATCGGTCTAACTTTTGGTTTGGTGGGTGCTTTATTTGATACCTACGCTTCTTATCAGCATTCGCGGTGGAGTTAATCGAACCTTGGATTTTAGATTTTAGATGGGAATTCCTCGCTCGAATCTAAAATCTAAAATTGCTGGGTTCGGGTTGGATCGGATACCCGTACCTGCAATGATTTAGCAGTATCGATCGCGAATGTTCGGAAATGCGATCGGCCTTTTTGCGGAAAACCGAATCCCCCTGTTTCTGGAGCTGGAATATATTAAATACAAGTTGAGTCAAGTGTTTCTCAACCATAAAAACTTCAGATAGTCGAGGTATTAGTTATGGCACTTATTCGTTGGGAACCTTTGCGGGAAATGGACTCCTTGCAACGAGAAATGAATCGGTTGTTTGATAGCTTGACACCGGCAACCGATCGCACATCTAACGGTGTTGCTTTTGTACCCGCCGCCGAACTCGATGAAACTCCCGAAGCCATCCACCTTAAATTAGAAGTTCCGGGCATGGAAGCTAAGGATTTGGACGTACAAGTAACCGCAGAAGCTGTTGCTATCAGTGGCGAACGCCGTCAGGAAACTAAGAGTGAAGATAAAGGGATGACTCGCTCTGAGTTCCGCTACGGTTCCTTCCGCCGGGTGATTCCCCTACCCGCACGGGTTCAAAATGACAGCGTAGAAGCTGAGTACAAAAATGGAGTTTTGCACCTGAATTTGCCTAAAGCGGAAGTAGAAAAGAACCGCGTGGTTAAAGTGCAAATCGGCGGTCAATAATTGTTTGCCAGTTTAGTTAGTTGATTAATAGGGGTCACACTGCGCCCTATTTTTTTTAATTGATTATTGGTCATTGGGAATTTCTGCTTCCTCCCCTTCTCCAACTGTGCTAAACTAGAAAAGGCAACGGTTTGTGAGGAGACTTGCGTGCCGAGTCAGGGAGTTGGAGGCAATGGAATTGCATCGGAATTTGGAGACTTAACCGGAATGACTCGTCAAGAAGTTAATGACTTTTTGCGCGGGCTGGGTGCAGAAATCCGAACTACTGAAGGGGGTTATATTGAATAGGAATTTGCCGATCGTTCGCGAGTCAATATCCGTCCTGATGGTGAAGTTGTACGCACCCCAGCTCCCAGATACGGTTCAGATGGCAGAAAAATAAACAAAGGTTTGCGTCTTGACAAAGATGGCAGCTTGGTCAAAACACGCGATGAATTTGGCAATAAGATTCCTGGGACGCACAATACTGGAGAAAAAGTGAGTAATTAATATGCCCGATGACTACAACTTGCTTAATTTAGGTGGACTTACATCCCTCATCACAAATGTTAATGTGTCTTTGTGGGGAAATGAAATGTTATTTGAATGTATTTACGATCCGACAGGCGATCGATTGCCTTATAACATAGTATTTCATGACTGCCGAGACATCAGTTGGGAGGTGTTCCATCCTGAAGATGTCAAAGATCCTGAAGCTGATTTGATTGGTTTTCATTTGGGTGAAGACGCGCACCGGAAAGCAGCTTTAATTCATACTGACATTTTTGAAATTTCAATTTTATACGGCAGTTTTAGCATTCACAAGGGAGAAAACCTAAATGCTGAAGTAGAAGATTTAGAAACAGAGAATTGGGGTATCACAACAATCGACCGCAGTATTGTACCAATTGTAAACCCCGGCGCGGTTAAATTGCCAAGGCGTTAGTAATATTATATCGGGTAAAATAACTATTACAGGACTTACCCACTCCGACACCTCGAAACTGGTTTTTTACCTAATCTGCGGGTTTTAACGAAGTATTTTCGTAAAAAACCCGGTTTCGGAGCACCCATGGGTAAGTCCTATATTATTAGGTTTGTAGTGAGGACTCAAGTCTTCATCAACAATCTAAGGAAGGATTGAAGTCCTCACTACAAAAGAATTACCAATTTTTCAAAAAAGATAGTAGGTATTGTTGCCCGCCTCAGTTTACGATACTTAATAGAACTTTTTTCCAGATGAGGTAAAACACAATGCCTGATATTGTTGATATTGCCGTAGGTGCGGGTTCGTTCCAAACCCTCGTAACAGCCGTACAAGTAGCTAATTTAGTAGACGCGCTCAAAAGTCCGGGCCCTTTTACTGTCTTTGCTCCCACTGACGATGCTTTTGCGAAATTGCCGCCGGGAACTATCACAACCCTAGTGCAGAACGTCCCCCAACTGACTAGGATTTTGATGTTTCATGTCGTCTCCGGCAAGTTTATGAAAGCTGATTTGGCAAAACTAGGTTTTGTTACTTCCTTGGAAGGTTCGCCGATTAAAATTGATTGTTCTGACGGTTTTGAGGTGAAAAATGCTACAGTTGTCGCTGCGGATATCGAAGCTGATAACGGCGTGATCCATGTGATCGATAACGTGATTTTAATGGGATAATTTCGCCGTCCAATCTCGCTGCGGGAGCGAACATGGTGCTTTGCGGTGCCGCTTTGCTCCCGATCGCGCCCTTGTTTTTTTATCGGTTGAAGGTAATTTCAATATAAAAAAGTTGTCTTTTCGGCGGATGTATTTTAAGATGATTGTTTGAAAAAGTTTAAAAATCAATAATTATAATATAAGCAAACCAGTTTGGTGAGCACTATGCAAATCCTAGCCGCCAGCCTCAAAGCACAAGTCCGCCAGCGTACCTTGGAACTGCAAGTTCTCAACGAACTTACTGCAAAAGTTCAAGCCGCTCTCAGTGTTGAGGAAATTTGGTCTGCGTGTCTGGCACATCTCCATCGCCTGATTCCCACACAGGCGATCGCAATTTTGACGCTACCGGACGATCGACTATACCTGGAACACTTACAGCCGTTAAGTGCTAGCACCCGCTCCGAAATTGAAGGGCGCTTGCAAGCTGCTCGCGCTGAATGGCTTGCTGGCAATCGGGACTGGGCGCACAACATCACTCCGCCACCAATTGCTGAGTTTCAGTCGGTCTTGATGGCACCAGCCAACCCGGATGAAAGTGAAGAATTGTTGGGAGTATTTTTCATTGGTGCAGAGCAGCCAACTGCTTTTAATTTGGAACACCTTTGTTTGCTCCACACAGTAGCTCAAATTTGTGCAAAACAGTTAAATGGTATAGCAGCTAAAACTACCATTGTCAAGGATAAACTTAAAAATAATTTTGCTTTGGATTCGGCAAGTCAAGAACTATTGTTGCGGGCTGTAATGCACGAGGCCCCGGACAGAGTGTTTGCGAAAGATAGAAATTTTAGATACATTTTTGTCAATCAAAGTTTTGCTGAATATGTGGGGAAAAATGTTGAGGAAATTATCGGCAAAGATGATATTGAATTAGGGTTTTCAGCCGAATTAGTATTTGGCGATCGCAACGGCCAAATGAGGAGCATCCGCGAGGAAGATCGAGCTGTACTGGCTGGGGATAGGGTTCGCAATCCCTACCAGGCGATCGCCTTTGAAGGTGGCAAACAGTACGTCTTTGATACGCAAAAACTGCCTCTATGCGATGCAGATGGTAATATATTTGGGGTTTTGGGTTTTTCTAGAGAGATTGGTCAATTGCAGGCCACAGATGAAGCCAGGAATCAAAGCCAAGCCAAACTGCAAAAAATTACTGCTAGCGTACCGGGTACGGTATATCAAATTGACTTGAATCCTGACGGCTCGATGGCCTTCTCGTTTGTGAGCGCGGGCTGCCGAGAATTGTATGAAATAGAACCAGAGGCTGCTCAGCAGGATTTTAATGTAATTGTTGACATGATTCATCCCGAAGATCGAGATGATTTTCTCAACTCGGTGACGCTTTCTGCTGAAAATTTGCAGCCTTGGCGGTGGGAAGGAAGAATTGTCACTCCGTCAGGAAAACTTAAATGGGTGCAAGGAGCTTCCCAGCCAGAATTCCAAGCATCGGGGGAGATAGTTTACTACGGCTTATTCACGGATATTAGCGCCCGGAAACAAGCTGAACTGAAGCTGCAACTTTATCAACAAATCTTTTTGAAATCCAACGATGCGATCGCGATCTTAGACCCCCAAGGCTATTACTTAGAAACCAATCAAGCTCACACGGCTTTGCTGGGCTACAGTTCGTCTAAATTGTGGGGAAAAACCCCGGCAACTCACATGGGAGAACAGGTATTTGCCTCGGTAATGCAAAGCTTGGCAGAAACTGGGAGTTACCGAGGCGAAATGACCTTTATGAACGCTTTGCCAGAAGGAACAGTTGAGGTAGAGCTTTCGGCTTTTGCGGTTCTCAATGATGCTGGGGATGTAGTTTGTTACGTAAGTGTCAAAAGAGACATCACCGAACGCAAGCGAGCTGAGGAAAAACTAAAACTTTACCGAGAAATATTTTTAAATTCCAACGATGCGATCGTCATTATCGATGCTGACGGGTTTTTCCTCGAACAAAATCTCGCTCACCAAACGCTTCTAGAATACACAGACGCGGAATTAGAAGCAGAAGCTTCGCCGCTGGTGGCGGGGGATCGCTTTTTGGAAATTGCCCAAAGTTTAGCAAAAACAGGAAGTTTTCGGGGCGAAATTACTAACTTTACTAAAAAAGGCCAGACGCTGGCGATCGACGTTGCGGCATACTCTGTGATTAACAACGCCGACGATGTAATTTGTCACGTCTGCGTCAAGCGCGACATTACCGAACGCAAAAAAGGAGAAGAAGAACGGCAAAAATTTGTGTCGCTGATTGAAAACAGCAGCGATTTTATCGGTATGGCTACCCTGAAAGGCAAAACGCTGTTTGTTAACGAAGCCGGACGAAAACTGGTGGGTGTAGAGAATCTTTCGGCAGTTCTTTATACGGAGATATGGGATTATATTGGGCCCTATTTTCAACAGAAATTCAGTCAAGAGATTTTACCAACAATTATCAGTCATGGCCAGTGGCAAGGCGAAGGTCAAATGCAGCACTTGGGCAACGGACAACCCATTGATGTTGTGATGAATGCTTTTCTGGTCAAGCACCCTCAAACCACCGAACCGCTGTGCTTTGCTGCGGTAATTCGCGATGTCACCGAACGCAAGCAAGCTGAGAGAATGCTGCGGGAACAAGCAGAACAAGAACGGCTGGTTTCGGCGATCGCCCAGCGAGTCCGCCAGTCTCTCAACCTCACTCAAACTCTGAGCACTGCTGTACAAGAAGTGCGGCAGTTGCTGGCCACTGACCGCACGGTAATTTATCGTTTTGATGCCGAGGAAACAGCGATTGTGGTTGTGGAATCTGTAGGGGATGATTGGATGCCCCTGCTGGGCAGAAAAGTTCAAAGAACATCCTTTGGCGAAAGTTTTGTATGGCTGTACAGTGCAGGAACAATTCAAGCAATGGCAGATATTTATACGGCCAAATTGAGCGAGGAACACCGAGATTTACTTGCTAGTTTGCAGGTAAGGGCTAATTTAGTTGTACCAATTTTTATAGGCGATGAAAGTCAGGGGTTGGCAGCAGAATATCCGCCAGAAACTCAAATGAACCCGCCGGGAAGGAGTTGGGAAACGACTCAAAATCGGTTGTGGGGATTGCTGATTGCCCATCAGTGCAGCGCTCCGCGTGTTTGGACTGATTCTGAGATGGATTTGCTGGGAAGGTTGAGCGTGCAGTTGGCGATCGCCATTCAGCAATCTACTCTTTTTGAACAAGCGCAGCAAGCCCGAGAAGCCGCCCTAGAAGCGTCTCGCATGAAGTCGCTATTTTTAGCAAATATGAGTCACGAAATCCGTACTCCCATGAATGGAGTGATGGGGATGACTGATTTGCTGCTGAAAACGAATCTTACTCCCGAACAGATTGACTTTGTGCAGACGCTGAAACTCAGCGGTCAAAACTTACTCTCCATCATTAACGATATTCTGGATCTCTCCAAACTGGAAGCAGGAGAAATGCGCTTAGAGATACTAGAATTTAACCTCAGTATCTGTATGAATGAAGTGCTGGATTTGTTGGCAACTCCCGCACAAGAAAAAGGTATAGAAGTGGTGGCACTGATTGACAGCGAGGTGCCGCTGCAAATTAAAGGTGATGCAGCGCGGTTGCGGCAAATACTCACTAATTTGATTAACAATGCTATTAAGTTTACAGAAGCAGGAGAAGTGGTAATTGAAGTGGCAGATGCTAGTAATCCTGGGTTATTGGCAGCCAGTGATAATCAGAAAATTTTAGAGAATATCGAACCGTTAAAAATAGAAAACAATGACTCGATGCTCCTGCTATTTAAAGTGACAGATACAGGAATTGGGATTGCTCCCCAAGACCAAAAAAAGCTGTTTCAATCTTTTACTCAAGTTGATGCCTCTACGACCAGAAAATATGGTGGCACAGGTTTGGGGTTGGCTATTTCTAAGGAATTGGTGGAGTTGATGGGTGGGCAAATCGGTGTGGAAAGTACCCCTGGGCAAGGCTCGACTTTTTGGTTTACTGTGCCGACAGTTAAGGAAAATTTAACAGTCGGCACAGCGTGCGAAGTGAATTTGGAAACGGTGCTGGCGGGGCGAAAAATGTTAGTTGCCAGCGACAAGCCGACAGTGCGAAAAGTGCTAGTGAGAATGGCTGTTTTGTGGGGAATGGAGGTTGAGGAGGTTGAGAACGGTTGGATGACGATCGCATCTCTGTACAAAGCTGTCAGCCTTAATTCCCCTTACGATATCGTTTTGGTTGATATTCAGTTGCCGGAAATGGTGGCGGGAAGTCTCGAACGCTTGAGGATTTCTGAGCCGGCAATGCAGCAGACAAAGTGGGTAGTGCTGACTTCAATGACTCAGCTTGCAGAGGCGAAACGCTTGGTAGATAGCGGTTTTAGCGGGTATTTAACTAAACCTGTTAAAGCTCACAGACTATTTGATTGCTTGGCGAATGCGATCGCCCCGATGACGCTGATGGATGAGCCACTGGCAAGTTCAACGTCGAATCGAGCCTCAGCTATTGACAACCGGGAATTAGCAAGTTTAAAGATTTTGTTAGTTGAAGATACTCCAATCAATCAAAAAGTTGGTCTCAATCAACTCAGAGTTTTGGGATGCACTGCGGATGTCGCCAATAACGGTGCAGAGGCGCTATCTATGGTTGCTTTGAAAAAGTATGACATTGTGTTGATGGACTGTCAGATGCCGGTTTTGGACGGTTATGAAGCAACGCGGGAATTGCGCCGCCGGGAAGCGGCAGATGGTGCGGGCAAGATGGAGCCACATCAAAAGACGGTGGTGATTGCGATGACGGCGAATGCTTTGAAGGGCGATCGGGAAAAGTGTCTGGCGGCGGGCATGGACGATTATATTAGCAAACCTATTTCGATCGAAAAGTTAAAATCGGTACTAGAAAATTGGTCTGCCAAGCTAAAAATTGGAACTCCCAAGTTTAATGGGGAGGAACTTCCAAACTCTGATCCCGATATCGAATCGGTAGTCGATATGGCACGTTTGCACGAAATTTCGGGGGCTGATTTAGAGTTTGAGCGGGAAATACTGCAAGCTTTTGTGGTGGATACTGCTAGTTATTTAGAAGCTGCTAAGGGGGCGATCGCCTCGGGAGATATGGAGACACTGGCGCGCCACGCTCATCAAATTAAAGGTGTCAGCGCTACGGCGGCGGTGCGGTTAATGCCCGATATGGCAGATCAGCTTCAAAGTCTGGCCGAATCTAATGATTGGGAGGGGGCTACAAAAATCATCGCTGAATTAGAAATCATTCTCGCGGGGGTTCAAAAGTTGGTGGCTACTGAGTAATCAATCAATTTTCTTTGGAACCGGGCCCCAGGAGCCCGATCGCAGACAGCTCCTGGCAGCCCCCACGAGCTAGAGTTTGTAAAGATTTTTAATGTTTTATCAATATTTTGGTCTCAATGTGACAATATTCGGAACTCTTATAACATCTTGTGTGTTGTAGCTTATGGCACTACTGTCTTAAGTTATGGTGGTCAAATATAAAATAATCATTAAGCCGATGGTTATGAGGGTGCTTTTCGTCGATAGGCTTGAGACACCAAGACCCGCTTTTCGCTATGCCCGCCCATTAAGTGCGTATTTACGCTCAACGAGGTTTTATGACTCCAGTCATGTTACGCCAACTCTGGTCATTAATTGAGACCACCCAAGCTACTCTGTTAGTCAATTTAGACGATGCCACCCTGGTACAGTGGCTGCTGAAACAGTTAAAGACCAACTCTGCGCTTAATTGCAAAGAAGCAGATTTGTTGGACGAATACATCCAGTCTCGGCTGTCCCTAATCCGCGATTTAGCTGAGCAGCGGCTAGCACCAGAGCTACTGTGAGCGGATTCAATCAAAATCGGATAAATATTCCAGGGAAGGGCGAAGATCGATCGCGCTGGGCAGAAATAGCAGAAAAGAAACCGGGTTTCAGGGATAAATCTGAGGTTTGACGACCAGACCTCCAGCCAGAAACCGGGTTTCTAACTTTGGGCTCCCAGCTTGCTCAAAAAAAAAACAGGCGGGTAGTCGGTGCAGTTGTCGCTGTGCAGCACCGGATGCAGAACGGCTAATTTGAAACCGGAAGCTGTGTAGATCGCCGATCGCCACAGTTCTGACAGCTACAAGGTAGGATTGTCAGGAAAGCGTTCTATTAAAATCTATGCGTAAATGGGGATTTCTGCTACTAGCAAGTGTGTTACTTGTGTCACCGTTGGCGTCTTGTAGGGATCGATCGGCACAAACCGGACAAACAACAGCAACAACTACTGCCGGCGGCAACTCGCAACAAGGTTCCAGCCGGATAGATACAATTGTCAGCCGCGGCAAACTGATTTGTGGCGTCAGCGGCGAACTGCCGGGTTTTAGCTTTGTAGACGAAAAGGGCAAATATTCGGGACTAGATGTGGATGTGTGCAGGGCGGTAGCGGCGGCAATATTAGACGATCCCGAAAAAGTCGAGTACCGAAAGCTCAACGCTAAAGATAGATTTACAGTTTTGCAGGCGGGAGAAATCGACATTCTCAGCCGAAATACCACCTACACCGCGAGTCGCGACAGCACTACTGGACTGGAATTTGCCCCGGTGATCTTTTATGACTCTCAAAGCATCATGGTCAAAAAAGACAGCGGTATCAAAAGTTTAAAAGATTTTGCGGGCAAATCTATCTGCGTGCAGACAGGTACAAGCACCGAACAAAATTTGTCTGACCAAATGCGAAAATTAGGAGTTAAATACACTCCTGTGGTGTTTGAAGATGTGAATGCTACCTTTGCTACCTATCAAGAAGGTCGCTGTCAAGGTGTTACTGCGGATCGATCGCAACTTGTTTCTAAGCGCACAACTCTGCCAAATTCCGAGAATAATGTTGTTTTGCCGATCGTGATGTCAAAAGAACCCTTAGCCCCAGCGGTAAAAAGTGGCGATCCTAAATGGTCGGACGCGGTGAAATGGATTGTTTTCGCGGCGATTGAAGCTGAAGATTTGGGAATTAATTCGGGAAATGTAGACAAAATAGTGGCAAGCACTACAGACCCGAACATCAAACGTTTGCTAGGAACAGAAGGAGATTTAGGTAAAGGTTTGGGACTCCCGAACGACTACGCTGTCCGCGTTGTTAAGAAAGTGGGGAATTACGGGGAAATGTACGATCGCAACCTCGGCCCCAAAAGTACACTCAAGTTAGAACGGGGTCAAAACAGACTCTGGAAAGATGGCGGTTTGCTTTACTCGCCGCCGTTCCGTTAATTTTAGTTAACTGTTGACTGTTGACTGTTAACTGTTAACAGTTAACAGTCACGCACCAAAGCTATGTATGGTGCGTGACTTGAAAAATCTTGATCGCCGATATAGTAACTATCAAGTCACGCACCAAAGCTCAATCTAGCCTGGATTTGCCAGCAGATTTATCAAATATAATTTAAGTTATGAATCCAGAACCTCAACCGGGGAAATCGCAGAAATTGCCCAATTTTAAAGATATATCAAAACTGCTGCGGGACGATCGCTTCTGGAAAATTGCCGGACAGGCGATCGCTCTAATTTTAGTAATAGTTGTTATCGCCATTCTTTGGGACAATCTCAGTGCCAATTACTCGCAACTGGGGATTGCGTTTGGATTTGATTTTCTCAATTCCCAAGCATCTTTTGATATCGGCGAAAGCGTGATTCCCTACAGTCCCGAAAACAGTTACAGACAAGCTTATTTTGTCGGTTTACTCAACTCGCTGCGGGTGATGGGTATCGGCATTATTTTCGCAACCGTTGCGGGTTTGACTGTAGGAATTGCCCGCCTTTCCGACAATTGGCTGTTGCGAACTTTGGCTGGTTTGTACGTAGAAATTCTGCGAAATACGCCGTTATTGCTGCAATTATTTTTCTGGTATTTTGCAGTTTTCATTTCCCTGCCAAAACTGGAAGACAATCAGCAGTTACGCGGGCCGATTTACTTGACAAATCGGGGCATTGCTGTACCTTGGCCTGTGGCTTTGCCGGGTTTTGAGATTTGGTTGATTTTGCTAACTATCGGAGTTTTGGCTGCGGCGGGGCTGTGGATGTGGCGGGCGCGGGTGATGCTGGAAGAAGCTAAGCCGGGAAGACAGTTGTTTTGGGCTCTAGGTGCGATCGGGCTGAGTGCAATCTTAGCTTTGATTATTACCAAAAATCTGCCTTTTCGTCTAGATTTCCCCCGCCTGACACCAGCATTGCAACTGGAAGGAGGATTAAAATTCACTCCAGAATTTGCAGCATTGGTGACAGGACTCAGCTTGTATACTGGCAGTTACATTGCAGAAATTGTCCGGGCCGGAATTCAATCAGTATCGAGAGGCCAGTGGGAAGCGGGAAAGTCTTTAGGGCTGAAGTCTGGAACAATGATGCGGATGGTAATTTTGCCACAAGCTTTGCGGGTGATTGTGCCGCCTTTAACCAGTCAGTATCTGAATTTAGCTAAGAATTCGAGTTTAGCGGTTGCGGTTGCTTATCCCGACGTTTATTTTGTCGTGGGCTCTCCGACGTTGAATCAGACCGGTCGGGCGATCGAAGCAATGTTAATTATTATGGTAACATATCTAACAATTAGTTTGATAGTTTCTTTGTTCATGAATTGGTACAATAAAACTGTACAAATCAAGGAAAGGTAAAGAGTTAATGTTGAAAAGTTTACAACAGCGACCAAAGGAAAGAGAAAAATGGTGTACAGTGATTTTAGTTTAGAAGGCGCAGTCAAAACATTTGAATTAAAGTATTCGGAAGTCGCCGATTTGTTTGGCAAAGAACCCAACTTAGAATGCAGCCAACTACTAGCAGAAACTCTCAAGCGCAGTGTACCGTTAGGTCTGGCAAGTAACAGCCAGAAATCCCGCGCTGAAATGATTACAGCACCAATTTTAATTGAACTTACAGAACAATTACAAAATCGAATTAGCTTATTTTCCGGTATTGACTTTAATGTTGACTCCGAAAGAGGCTTATACGGTAGTTGCGATTTTCTAATGGGCAATTCATCAGGACTTTTGTTACTTGTTGCACCAGTCATTATACTTGTAGAAGCAAAACCGGAAAATCTCAATAGTGAATTGGGAGAGTGCGTAGCGGAAATGCTAGGCGCTAGAATATTTAATGAACGTGAAGGCAACGATATTCCTGCGATTTATGGCGCTGTCACTAGCGGAAATATCTGGAAATTTTTCAGATTAAAAAACCAAGTAATTGAAATAGATTTGACCGAGTCTTACCTCACAGAGGTTAATAAAATTTTAGGTATTTTAGCCAGTGCAATTAATAATTAATAATTAATAACCAACAAATAAAATGGAAACTGTTCCCGTACTACCGCCACCAGCCACCGAATCGCCTACCCCTTGGAATTGGGCGCGCAAAAATTTATTTAGTACCTGGTACAACAGCATTCTGACAGTAGTTTGCCTAATTATCGCCTTCCAAACTATTAAAGTAATTATCGTTTGGGCAACAACAAAAGCTCAATGGCGCGTGTTAGAAGCTAACTTGCCGCTATTTTTCGCCGGCAGATTTCCCCGCGAATCCTACTGGCGACTGTGGATAGTAACGGCTATAATTGCCTTGTTAGGAGGATTAACTTGGGGAAACATTCAGCGGCAAGAACGTCTTTGGAATCCGCCTTTACTAATTATACTCGGTGCTGCGGTTGTGGGTGCGGTCATTTCGCCGATCGACCTAACCTCTCGCCTCTACCTCTTAGGAATTATTATCGCAGCCGCCGCCAGCTATGCCATCGGAAGGCAAATTCACCCAAAAATCATGGACTGGATGTCGGGAATTTGGGTTCTTTCCTTCCCAATAATTTTGTGGCTAATTAAAGGCGGGTTGGGTTTGACCGAAGTGTCAACAAATGATTGGGGCGGTTTAGTGCTGACGCTGTTTTTAGCAGTTATTAGTATTGTGCTTTCCTTTCCTTTGGGAGTATTGCTAGCACTAGGGAGACAAAGTTCTTTGCCCGTTGTGAGACTGTTATCAACATTATACATTGAAATTATTCGCGGTTTACCATTAATTGGCATTTTGTTTTTAGGTCAAGTGATGCTGCAACTCTTCTTGCCGCCCGAATATCCGAAATTGGATAGAGTAATTAGAGCGATTGCTGGACTGACTCTATTCAGTGCAGCTTACTTGGCAGAAAACGTGCGCGGTGGCTTGCAGGCCGTGCCCAGGGGACAAATAGAAGCAGCTAGGTCGATCGGACTCAATACACCCCTGCTTACAATTCTAATTGTACTGCCTCAAGCACTGCGAATAGTCATTCCGGCGATCGGCGGTCAATTCATCGGATTATTTATGGATACATCCCTGCTGTCTCTATTCGGAATGTTAGAATTAATCGGAATATCCCGCGCAGTTTTAGCAAATCCATCCTATATCGGCAGGTACGCCGAAGTTTACCTATTCGTCGGCATCATTTATTGGATATTTTGCTACTCAATGTCCCTAGCCAGCCGCAAAATAGAGCGAACTTTAGAAGTAGGCCAGCGCTAAAAACTCATCTACTTTCATCTGCGTTCATCTGCGTTCATCTGCCTCCATCTGCGGTTAAAAAATAAAAAAATTATGCAAACTCAGCAAACAAGCCCAGAAACAGTAATTGTCGCAGAAAACGTCCACAAATGGTACGGACAATTTCACGTGCTGCGAGGTGTCAGCATGACCGTAAACCGAGGGGAAGTGGTTGTCGTAATGGGACCCTCTGGTTCGGGAAAATCCACGTTTATTCGCACATTCAACGCATTAGAAGAATACCAACAAGGTAAAATTACGATCGACGGAATCGAACTTTCCCACGACTTACGCAACATCGAGACAATTCGCCGCGAAGTAGGAATGGTGTTTCAGCAATTCAACCTGTTTCCCCACTTATCAGTCTTGCACAACGTCATGCTAGCCCCCGTATGGGTGCGCCGATGGCCAAAGAAAAAAGCCGAAGAAGTGGCGATGCAACTGTTAGAAAGAGTGGGCATTTTGGAACAAGCTAAAAAATATCCCGGACAGTTGTCAGGGGGACAGCAGCAGCGGGTTGCTATTGCACGTTCTCTAGCAATGCAGCCTAAAATCATGCTGTTTGATGAACCGACATCAGCATTAGATCCGGAAATGGTGCGGGAGGTGTTAGATGTAATGCGAAATTTGGCTCAAACAGGAATTACAATGGTGGTGGTGACTCATGAAGTCGGGTTTGCGCGCGAAGTTGCCGATCGCATTGTATTGATGGATGGCGGCGTTTTAGTGGAAGAAGCGAAGCCAGAAGAGTTTTTTCAGAATCCGAAGGAAGAACGCACCCGCAAGTTTTTATCTCAGATATTGTAACGGATTTTCCAGTTTAATCGGTAGGTTTGGCGACGGTAGCAGCAGTAAAAATCGGCACAATTAAGCTAAAATAAAAGAGTCTACAATCAGTCTCTCTTTTGCTGAGATAGCTTGCAATGCCATCCACAAAAACTCTGCCGTTAGTTAAAGACTCGGAACGCCTAGAAAGTCGCCTCAAAGAAATTCCGGCGGTTCCTGGTGTATATTTAATGCGAGACGAGAGCGATCGCATCCTTTACATCGGCAAATCCAAAAAACTCCGAAACCGCGTCCGTTCCTACTTCCGCGAAAGCCAAAATCTCAGTCCCCGCATCGCGATGATGGTGCAGCAAGTGCGCGAAATTGAATTCATCGCCACCGACACAGAAGCGGAAGCTTTGGCGTTAGAAGCAAACCTCGTAAAACAGCACCAACCTTACTTCAATGTCCTCCTGAAAGATGATAAAAAATATCCTTATTTGTGCATAACTTGGTCGGAGGAATACCCGCGCATTTTTATCACCCGCAAACGCCGCGCAGGTAGTGCAAAAGACCGCTACTATGGCCCCTACGTTGATACAGGGGCACTGAGGAGTACGCTGCATTTAATTAAGCGGATTTTCCCGCTGCGGCAGCGCCCTCAACCGCTATTTAAAGACCGTCCTTGTTTGAACTACGACATCGGGCGCTGCGTTGGCGTTTGTCAAGGGTTAACTTCGCCGGAGGAATATCATAAAATCATCCAAAAAGTAGCGATGATTTTCCAGGGAAGAACTCAGGAATTACTCGACATCCTGGAACCCCAAATGGAAGAAGCAGCGGAAGATTTAAACTTTGAAACGGCGGCGCGGATTCGCGACCAAATTAAGGGTTTGCAGTCTTTGAGTGCGGGTCAAAAAGTCTCTTTGCCAGATGATACTGTTTCCAGAGATGCGATCGCACTTGCTGCCGACACCCAGCACGCTTGCGTTCAATTGTTCCAAATTCGTGCCGGTCAATTGGTCGGAAGATTGGGATTTATGGCGGAAATACCCTCCCAACCCCCCCTTGCCAAGGGGGATCAAGAGTTATCTCAACTTTCTCTTTCCTCCTCCCCTGGGCAAGAGGCAGAACGAGGGGGGGTAGAGGCCGGAGCGATTTTGCAGCGGGTGTTGGAAGAACACTATCAAAATGTCGAATCTGTAGAAATTCCCAGCGAAATTTCAGTGCAGTACGAATTGCCAGAAGGGGAAATATTAGCAGATTGGTTGAGCAATCGTAAGGGGCGAAAAGTTACCATTTTGACGCCACAACGGCAAACTAAGGCAGAATTGATTGAGATGGTGGAACGCAACGCTGAGTATGAATTGGCGAGAATGCAAAGATTGAGCGATCGCAATTCTCAAGCAATGGAAGATTTAGCAGAAATTCTCGATTTGCCAGAAGTTCCTCGCCGCATTGAAGGTTACGATATTTCTCACATTCAAGGTTCTGACGCCGTAGCTTCCCGCGTCGTATTTATTGACGGTTTGCCGGCCAATCAACACTACCGCCACTACAAAATTAAAAATCCTGAAATTAAATCGGGTCATTCTGATGATTTTGCTAGTTTAGCAGAAGTTATCGGGCGCCGATTTCGAGGATTGAAGGAAGAAGGAAGAGGGAAGATGGAAGATGGGTTTAGCGATTTAGAAGAACCGGAAGAAATCAGCAATTTATCATCGGTTTCTCATACTATTTCCGAAAAACCAGACTTAATTATGATAGATGGCGGGAAAGGTCAATTGTCTGCTGTTGTGGCTGTTTTGCGGGAGATGAATTTGCTAGAAGAGTTGCGCGTTGTCAGTTTGGCAAAGCAGCGAGAGGAGATATTTTTGCCGGGGGAATCTTTGCCGCTGCCAACTAATTCTGAGCAACCGGGCGTACAATTATTGCGCCGGGTGCGGGATGAGGCGCACAGGTTTGCTGTGAGTTTTCACCGGGATCGAAGAAGTGAGAGAATGAAGCGATCGCGCCTTGATGAAATTCCCGGCTTGGGACACCACCGACAAAAACTTTTGTTAGCACATTTTCGATCGATCGACTACCTCCGTTTAGCAACTCCCGAACAGTTGGCAGAAGTTTCTGGGATTGGCCCGCGTCTAGCACAGCAAATTTACGATTATTTTCATCCGTAAAGCCTTACCCAGCATTGGAGACCGGGATTGTAGGCGCGATCGGGCGATCGGGCCGCAAGTCCTTATTTAGCCACTGTGAGGGAGGTATTCAAAAATTTTGCACAGGCCTATTGCAATCCCCAGAGACTTGTGGTATGTTTAGTTTCTGTGCGCGGGCATAGTTTAGTGGTAAAACTTTAGCCTTCCAAGCTAATTATGCGGGTTCGATTCCCGCTGCCCGCTTATGTCTATAAAAACCTCAAACCCAGGATAAATCAAGGGTTTGAGGTTTTTTATTGCTTATTTTTTCGGTTTGTGATGGGTCTAGTTGACTAGAAATTGAATACAAATTGAATACAATTTGCCTCGTTTGAATACAAATTGAATACAATCCTTACCTACACTAGCTTTCAGCCGTTGCCTTCCGTTAGAAACCCCAGAATAGCGTTGATATCGGCCAAGTCGGCCCTCGACTTTTTGCGCCGCCCTTTTAACTGATTGAGCAAGTCGGCCGCTTCTGGCAACTCGCTGGCAGTGACTGATTTTTGTCTCAGGTCGGAGAGTTGTATCTCGACTTCTTCCCGATCGGCGCGCTCTGTCTCAAGTTGCGATCGCAATTCCTGCACTTCCCCTCTCAGCTTATTGGTGACTGCGGTGCTGGATTCTAGCAGCGTGGCATAGTTGGCGCGGGCTTCATCTAGTTTTTCTTCTGCGTGTCGGCAGTTGTCTTTGAGAATCGCAATCAAGTTGTCGCTGGCTTCTCTAGCCACTTGGTGGCTTTTCATCAAGTCATCAACATCTTGCTTTAATTGTCGATTCTCTGCCTGTAGGTTGCCTACCTCATTCTGCAACCGTTCTATAACCTCATTATCAACCTTGGGCAACTTGAAAGAATCACCCGACTCTAACTTTCCCGGCAGTGTCTCCTGTAAGGCTTCAAGCGCTTTCTGTAAATTAGCTACCTGCAATTCTAATGCTGTTAGCCTATCGGTAGAGGTTTCTGCAACTTCTGCAACTTGTACAACTTCTTCTGCAACTTCTGCAACCTTGTCAACCCGTGGTACTGGGGGAGTCTCTAAAGCTTCTGCAATCTCCTCAAGCTTTGCAATGCTTACCTCTGAACTTTTACCGATGTATTTTTTGCGTACTTTGCCGGCAACTTTTCTGCAACCGTACCAATAAATACCTGATTCCTTGCGGACTGTGTAGGGTTTGCTGTCCCCGCTTGGCTCAAACCTGAAAGAGCCGATTGACTCCAACCATGTGGAACCCTTGGGGGAGTCTAGCTCAAATACCTTGCCGTCCTCTGTCTCTATCAAGCCCTGGACTACCGATGGGATTGTCATAAGGTTGCCTAGAAGTTGCTTACCTGCTTACGCAACTATTTTAAGCAACTTCTAGGCAACTGTCAAGGGTTGCAGAAACCTATTTTCAATCTTCCCAAAACCCCTCGAACCGCAGGCTTAAAGCTTCATCAGGTCAGAAGCTTCAAACTCCGATTGCCGAAGGTTTTTGACGGGCTTATCGAACCTTACCAAATAGCTAGTGCCAGCACGGCTGTAGATATTGTCCACAACCTCACCTCGTGCGCCTTGATAGATGCCGCCGACATCCTTGACCACAACCCGATCGCCTATCTCAAAAGTTCTGGGCTTCTTGGCAGAGGTTGCCGTACTAGTACAGCATGGCGGAAATAAAGTACCTATTTTATGGGAGACTGGGGCTAAGTGAGATAAATTGCACTCAGAACA